>JANPHT010000018.1:0-1018 GCA_031424595.1 Planctomycetota bacterium | reverse complement strand
CGCTTAAAAAAAACGACACGAATTGACCCGGCCGCAGTGCTTCTCGCCGGTTGGAGCCACTCCGATAAGACTTTATTGAGATCCCCTGCATCGGCCCACCACAATGCGGACACGTATTCCGAAGGCTGAAGGACCTCAATTGAGTTTTCTCACCACAGCTTGAACAGGGGCGTCCGTCCCTTTTTACGTTCCAGACGACTTCTCCGATCACATACGTTATCCCGATGGCAATGGCCAACACAACTCCGGCACACCAGAGTGCTGAATTTTCCGCGTTCAGCTTCATCAAAGCGAGGGCGACAGTGATAAGCCTTGGGACAAACGTGTGCCTCCACTTTCGATAACCATCCGCCGACACCTCCGTCGAGTTCCTCGAATATTCACCCAGATCGGACTCCGAAAGCCCAACAACATCGAAGGTCGCTGTTCGCGTTACTACTTCGATTGCGTGAACGAAGCTTCGCTGAGGGACTGTCCAAGTTCCAGACGGCAGAGTTGGCCGTCAAGGTTGAGTTGCAGGCTGTCTTCGCCCACGGACACGACACGGCCGTCTATGCCTGGGAACGTAAGCTCCGCTGACGCGAGAACCGTCATTTCCTGCATCGACCGACGGTCAATCAACCACGCCTCACGCTGTCGACCGTTCCAGACTGAGGCGATGAATCGAACGCTCTCGTGAGGATCCAGCGCAAGCGGTTGTGGGGCTTCCACCGGCGGAGCCTGTTTGCTCCCAGCGGTCTCTGACTGCGTGACGACGTCGGCCAAAGCTGCTGCCGGAGACAATTCAGACTCCTGCGTTCCTCCGAAAATATCGTTCTGCGAAATCAATGCCGCCAATGTCAGGGCGTCGTCCACGGCGATCGGATCCGGAAGGATTTCGGCCGCAAGACCACATTCCATTGCGAGCGCTTCGATACTCAGCATGACTCGATGGTCCGATTCACCGTCGGATGATCGGACGATGTGCAGATTCGTGATCCGATGCAGCAACGGAGTCGCATGGAATCGATCCAGGAAC
>JANPHT010000017.1:0-29876 GCA_031424595.1 Planctomycetota bacterium | reverse complement strand
CCTGCGGAGGTACGTCGAAACGTGGACCTTGCCTTTGTATGTCTTTTTGATTTCTGCAACATGCACCGGGCGTTTGTTTGGCTTGCTCATGGGGGATTTGTAGCGGCAGGAAAAGCAAGGTCCAGGAAAATCTCGATAGTTTCTGGCTACAAATGTCATTTAATAGATGCCATTTTTTGACCAATCCTCAGTCTTCTACCGAGCGAAGCTCATTTTAGAGCCGTTCAAGTTCGGACTAGCCGGCGACTTGAGTGGCACTGTGTTCGCTCCGGATTTTTGAAACTACCAGACCGGAAAAATTGAAAAGGCCAACAGACCACTAAGGGACAGCGAGACGATACTGTTCGGAGCTGCCGAAAAATATGCACCAGATGGCGGTTTTTCTGAAAAGATCCACCTGCAGCGGCCTTTTTCGGGTTCGCATTTGTCGCGCAGGCGTCGGGGAAACATGGCCTACCGACCGATCGCCGAGCACTCTTCGCTGGAGGTCGCCCCAAAAGCTCAATCGCATGCCGCAGGTCAGCGGCGGCCTCCAGAGGCTGCTCAGCGTGCACCTTGACTCCCCCACGATAAGAAAAGCTGTCAGCGAAAGAGTCAACATAAATCATGATAAATCATGTTGTCAGGCTCCCCGTCCGCCTGCTTCTGCCGGATCACACACAGTAACGCTACGACATCGTACAGTTCGCTGATCAGTCCTTCGAAACGGACCCTGTGAACGACGTCGATACTGTGCAGATCGATCACCTAAGTTCCTCTCACCCATTACTGTGGGCGGAGTTTTTCTTCCCGGACGGATGACTGCCCGTTTTCCAAACACTCTGGAAAATTCATCCAGACTTGAGCTTACGCCTGCGGGCGTCCGAAACGGGCATCTGATTGAGTCTTTTCAGTCGAAGCGGGCGATGAGTCAGGCGTCGCTTGTCGCAGACGGGTACCGGCCCGAAACAGAAAAACGTTCAGCAAATACGACCAGAGGTTCAGTAAGGGCCGCCCCCCAAAGAGAAGTTCAGACAATACTTGTCTGGACAACTATCGTTGAAAGGAATATAGTGTCAAGTGTCTCCTGGTTTTGCCCGAATTCGAATCTGATCCTTTGTACTCGTCATTTCCCCTGCAACTGCATTGCTTCAGAAAGACGCTCATGTTCAACGACAATCCTGAAACCATCAGCGAAACCGATGTTGTCGTCATTGGTGGTGGCCCGGCCGGCGCAACCGCTTCAACGTTGATTGCTCAAAAAGGATTCAAGGTCCAACTCTTCGAACGTGAGAAGTTCCCCCGATTTCACATTGGTGAGTCGATGATTCCGGAAACCTACTGGGTTCTGGAACGACTGAATATGCTGCCCAAGATGAAGGCCAGCAAGTTCGTGCATAAACACAGCGTGCAGTTCGTCAGCTCAAATGGTCGACAATCATCGCCGTTTTATTTTTATGATAACAAGCCTCACGAGTGTTCTCAGACGTGGCAGGTTGTTCGCAGCGAGTTTGACATGATGATGTTAAATAACGCTCGGGAGCACGGCGTGGAAGCTCACGAAGGCGTGCGGGTTCTGGACGTACTGTTTGACGGCGATCGGGCGACAGGCGTGCGGATTCAGGAACCTGATGGAACAGTCCGTCAAATCAATGCCAAGGTCGTTGTCGATGCCAGCGGCCAGAGTGGTCTGCTGATGAATCGCATGAAACTGCGAGTCTGGGACCCCGCTCTGAACAAGGGTGCGATCTGGACCTACTGGGAAGGAGCTTATCGAGACACTGGCCGGGACGAAGGGGCGACCGTGGTCCTGCAGACCGAAAATCGCAAAGGCTGGTTCTGGTATATCCCACTGCACGACAACCGAGTCAGCGTCGGGGTCGTTGCTCCGTTTGATTATCTGTTCAAAGGCCGTGGCACTCATGAGGAAGTCTATAAGGAAGAAGTAGAACGATGTCCGGCAGTTCGAGACCGCGTGGCCAATGCAAAACAAGTGACCGGACATTTTGCGACGCGAGATTACTCCTACCGATCGACGAAGGTCGCTGGAAACGGATATGTTCTGGTTGGGGATGCCTTTGGCTTCCTTGATCCGCTGTATTCATCGGGGTTGTTGTTGGCATTGAAGTCCGGCGAGATGGCCGCCGATGCCGTTGTCGAAGGCCTGCAGATCAATGATGTGACTGAGGCACAACTCGGCAAGTGGGGTCCGGCTTTGAATCAGGGAATCGACCGCATGCGTCGTCTGGTCTGTGAATACTACGAGGGATTCAACTTTGGTCACTTCGTTCGAAACTTCCCGGATCTTCGTGGGAAGGTCACCGATCTTCTGATTGGTGATTTGTTTCACGACAAAGTGGACGTTGTCTGGGAACCGATGGAGTCGTTGTATCCCGATGGTAAAGAAGTACCGAAGGCGTGGAATTCGGGGACAGATCCCGAGGTCGTTGCGACGAAGCGGAATGAACTGTTGATACCAGAAGGTGCCAAGCCGTAGGGCTGTTCACTTTGAACGGTCCGTGCCCTTAAGTTCGTTGAAGTGGGCAGAAAAGCACACGAATCGAGTGACCAGGCCTGAACGTACTGAACCGGACTGTCAATCACGGCAGAGTGAGAATTCGCAATCGCCTGCACGATTTATTTCTTGCAGGCCTTTTCATGCGCTAGGGAACGCTGGCCGCCTGGCCCGAGTAGTTTAATGTGATGATTCGGCTGTCAAAACTAAGCTGGATCTTCCGAGCCGTTCCATCCACATGCATCCAGAGATCATTCAAAGTAGTTCCCACGTCTTCGTCCAGATACAGATCTTTTCCTGTGCGAACATCGACCAGCCTCGCTCCATAATGAGTCCGTCGAATGGGGCTGAGCGGATTTGGGCTTCCTCCTCGCGACAGTAACAACAACACAGGAGCATTGGGCAGGAGGACTGAACGTTCCGGCGTGGCCAGTCGAACGTGGCGATGATCGAGTGGCTCATCCCACGCCAGGGCCATTGTTTGGCTGTGAATACAGTACATTCGACCATACACATGCATTGCGTCGATCACAGGATCATATTCCGGAGTGCTTTCATCAATCCCGTCCGGAATCACGAGGTAGTGACCGACCGATTTCCGCAGAATCAATTCTCTCGGCTTCTTTACTTCACTAACCGGGAAGTCGGCAAGAATTCTTCCGGTGTCCGTCTGGACGAGCTTCAGCTGCCTGCCATCACTGAGCACCGCGACCACATCATCGGCAACGTTTGAGAATACTGTTTCTTCGGGAAGCTCAACGGACCAGATCACTGTGTCCGTCAGAAGATCTCGACTCTCTAAACTGGACTTCCCGGCAGTCAGCCTGAACAGAAGGCACGAACGTCCTTGCAGGCAAACTCGCCAAAGTAATTCGAGTCCGTCTTCGACCTCGATATCTCGCACCGATGATCCCACATTCGCATTGGCTTCGCCCCACCATTCCGGAAGGCGAGTGACAGCGTCCACTGAGCCATCGACCATACTGCGAACCTCGATCTGACGAGAACTTTCCGAGAGCACCAGCACCTTGTCGTCGCTGCACAGCAATGCTGCGTCGCGGGCAATTCCCTGAACCTGCCAATTCCGCATCCCGGTCAGGGGGTCCAGCATAATAAGTCGGCGGCCGGCGATAACCGGAACGCCCAGGGGCGTGACGGGACCAAGTGGAAAGTAGCCCGCAGGCAGAGACAGGTACTGGGGAACACGATCGGCTGGAGGAACATAGTCGCGGTACTGATCGGCATCAGAATCCGGCGAAAGTCGTTCTACGATCTTTCTCCATAGTTCTTTCGGTTCCTGTTCATCGTTCAAGTCCTCGGGATTGATGCCAATCAGGATTCCACCAAGATTCACCACCAGCAGATGGCCATATGCCATCACATATGACACTGACGCAAAACCATAAGTCGAATCATCCGGAAGGCCACGCAAAGGGAGTTTCCAGCGGATGACACCCTGGGGATCAAATGCATAAAGGTCGCGAGTCGGCCGAACACGCACAAACGACCAATCGCGAAACACACCCGGAGCCCCGTAGAGCGGAATCAATTGATCCGGAATCCCGTCCGGCATTTTCGGAAGGTTCATCACAGAACGCTCGTCAGATTCTTCTTTGGTCGGTGTCTGACTCCAGATTGACTCAGCAGAGGCAGGCAGTTCCGGATTGTTTTTCCTCCATTCAGCGATCTGCAGATCGCGTTGAAGCGGGTTGGCCATCTGAAATCTTTGAGTGGCATTGGGGTCTGCCGCCGTGGAAACATCCGTCGTCCAGGCCTGAATCGCCGTTTGATCGTTGGCCACTTTCCACGATTCCAGAAGCTCGTGCGCATGGACCACGGCGTTTGCGGAATCCGCCTGACTGATGTCCAGCCGCGCGAACTCACGGAGAAGCCATAGTTGACTCTGCAAGGCTGCGCTGCCGGTCTCTTCGGCGGCGACAAGTGCCAGATGCGGCAAGCCACAACTCATCACGGCGTTTAAGAATTCGAAGCGGCTTTCATCATCTGGCAGCGAGGTCAATACCACGACAGTAGAAGGAGTCAAAACTTTCTGAATGGCTTCTTGCTCTGCAGGCGGACGAGCACGAAGCACTCGTCGAATACCGGCACACAGAATTGCGGCTTTACTTCGCACAAGGAAACCGGAAGCCACGACCTTTTTTCGTGCGGCGGGGAGTTCGCTCAACAGCTGCTGAATATTTGAGGCGAGTTCTTCTGCAGTGGATGAATCTGTGGCCTGCATACCTGTAGCAATCAACTCGGATAACTCACCCTGATAACGCTCCGCACGCCCACGCATTTGTTGCGGCAGGACAGCGGCATCCGGCAAGTTCATGCCAAGCAGGGAATGCAGGAGCGGAGCGATGGCAATCTCGTCTGATGACAAGCCAATCAACTCGCGAATTCGTGGCACACTTGAACGATTAGCCTGAAAGTCAGACCGTAATCCTTCCAGCAGGAGCTCGATCAGCAGGTCGCGTGCTGCTGCGTCGCGTGGATTCGCAGTGACCGCCTGATCCAGCAGCGTCTGTGCTTCAGTGACCTGTCGACTCAAAAGCAATTCAGTCGCTTGTTCCACAGGATTCGAAGCAGAATCAGCGGGCGTCGCTGCAGAGAATGTCAACGACGACAAATTCTGCGAAAGCAGCCCATGCTCGGACATCAGCAGATTCCCGGGCATCTTTGTGAGATCCGCTGATTGCCGAACCAGGCGGCGACCTGTTTCAAGATCCAGTGTCACGATCGCCGGCTCATTGGTAGGTATCTGCATGATTTCGCCGTCGGTTGCTGATGTTCCGCATACAACACCGTCCCGAAGTTCGGTTGTCCAGATCTGACTGCCATCGGTGATCCTCAGAGCCATGACTCGTTGATTTCCGACGAGGACAACTCGCTCATTTGAGACAGCCCCAATGGCATGAAACGCACCTCGTGGAGAGTTCCAGAGTTCTTTTCCGGATTGCAGATCGAGGCAATAAAGCTGATCAGAATCTCGTGGCGTGATGAGCACTTTGCTGTCGACGATTCGCGGCAGGGAATCAATCCAGCGTGAATCCATATCCACACTTCGGGTGTCCAGCGCATCGCGACCGCCGAACAGCACCAGATTGTCTCCACCAAGTTCCTGAGTTCGAATATTACCGGCGTAGCGAAACACCCATCGAAGCGATTGATCCTCAGCCGACACAGCGACAATGCGCTGATCGCACGTGGGACAGATCAGCATCCCCTGAGCGAACGAAGGAACAAGTCCGGCATGTTTGCGAACCGGATGCCGCGGCAGCTTGTGTTCAGGAACGGTCAGGATCTGCGACCGAACGATACGAGGATTCACAGAAGTTGTTGCCTCCACGTCCCTGTCAGCCGCATGGCGAAGTCCTGAATCCGGCTCCGCGATCTGGATCAGAAAGATACCTTCGCCACTTTCCGCCAGAACATACGTGCGTTGGCCAAGCACCAGCGGTGCTCCAAGAAAATAGAAGCCTGCCAGCAAATTTCCCTGGCCCACCGGCTGAGACACACTCTGTGTCTGCCCTCCAACCTCCCACTTGAAGAGACCGCTATCCACATCGTAAGCCCGGATAAAATTTGCCGGAATTGCGATCGTTGCCTCTCCACCGATGCCGTATCCAAAATCATCGTTCCAGGTCGCCCCGGAAGATTCGTCAAGCACGAACAAGGTCCTTCCGGCGATTGACATTTGCGAGGCCGTATTTGTCCGTATCATCTGGTACAACAATTGGGCTCGCGGATCCAGATAGGTCTGTCCATTGAAGCCGCGACTGGGGTGTCCGTTTGTGCGGTCAGCTTTCCCTTTCGACTGTTCATCAACAATCACCTTCAGCCGACTATCGGGACGCGTCACCTCCCACTTCAACTCCCCTGACTTGATGTCAACGGCGCGAATTCCAAAAGGCGTTCTGACAATGGCTGACTGACCGCTGACAAGGGGCATTGCGGTCGGAACAATCGTGCTGTTTCGCTGCAATTGGCGGAGAGCTTCCTGTTCGATAGGTTCCTGATATTCATCGAGGACAGGATTATACTGCTCGGCATAGAGTACATCCTGAACCTCGAACAGATTCGATTTCCAGGTGGCACGGAATCCTGCCGGACCTCGAGTCTGGCTGGTCACTCGTCGATACCCGCCACCGGGCTGCAGCCAGTCAAAACTCGGTGCACCAGTGACGGAGTGTTGTTCCAGCCACGCGACCGATTCATCGGCAGATTCGGGTAATTCCAGATCGCTTCCCGCCAGACGGATTGAAGTGACTCCACTGTCCGTCACACGATTCAACAGGTCCACGGCGTCACTCTTGAGTCCCGCGCGGGCATAACATAACGCCATTTGGACCGTGATGGCTGCGTCGGCTTCATCATGCATTCTGAGCAATCGACCGAGCAGCAATGCGGCTTCCAGAAAATCATCACGATCCATGGACTGCCTGGCAAGCACCTGTAACCCACGACGACTTGCCGGGAAAAATGCGAAGCGATTCGTCAGCTGGCGCAATTCTTCGAATTCGCCGTTCTTGAGAGCCTGGCTGATCTGAGCCTCGGCAAGATCCGAAAACTGTTTCTGGAACTCCCTTTGAAACTCTTCCGATGAATTGCGGTAAAGCGATTCGAGTGTCGACTTTCCCCCTGCCCGGATTTCTGTCTCGCCCGGCCCTAACTGCCGAACGTCCGCGCCGGTGCCTTCCATCAGCGGGTCTTCATTCTCGCAGGCCATCAGCCAGGCCTGATTAAGTCGTTCAGCCGCCTCAAGCCATTTCCTCGCGGCGATCGATTCTTCTGTTTCCCGTATTAACTGCAGCAAGCCTCGCTGTTCCACGTCTCCTGGAGGCTGAGCGGCCAATAGGCTGAGCGGTTGAAAGATTGCAACGAGAAGCAGCCCGGCCAACAGGATGGACGGTGCCGGATTTCTTGGTTCGCCAGATTTCAACATGAGACATTCCAGTGTCAACGAGCACGAAGCAGTGAATGGACCGGGCGATTCAAGTTAAAGAATGGTCATTGCTGAACCTGTCTGGTCTTTCAGGTCGCTGAATTCATGCAAATAGTATAGCGAGTGCAGGTTTCGCGGTCTTCCGTGAGCGATTTCTGTATCTGTTCAGACTTTTTGCTTCCCTGTTTGCGGTGTATGCTGTTATTCATGAGCAAGCAAATTCTCCTCACAATCGCCGTCTGCCTGAGCCTTTCCATTCCCGCCGTCGCACAGGATGCGGACGCAAAACTGGAGACATTCTTCAAGAATCATCTTGAAGAGTCGTTTCGTTTAAGACCTCTGGAAGCCACGATGCTTGGCGACCATCGATTTGACCATCTGATGGACGACATTTCACCGGAAGCCCGCAAGCGATGGCTGGAGCATTATCGCAGTCAGCTGCTGCGATTGATTCAGGAAGTTTCCTATGCGGATTTGTCCAGAAATGGTCAGATTGACTTTGAGATTCTTCGCGATGAGCTGACTCGCAACATCTGGCTGGCGGAGAATACTCGTCCGTTTGAAGAAGATCCTCGTACGTTTGGAAATTACATCAGCGACAGCGTCTACACTCTGTTGACTCAATCGACGCTGCCCAAAGAGACAAACATCAGCAACGCAATTGCCCGGATCGCTGAGATTCCTCGGATCGTCAGGACGGCGAGAGAGACGCTGCGAGATTCTCCGCCGTCGATTCTGGAAACGGCAATTCTTCAGAATCGAGGTGCGATTGGGCTCTACGAGAAAGGCATCTTTGAGCTTGTGGGCGAGACACCCCAGTTGGATCAATTTAGGAAAGTGTGCGCGGCCACTGTCGTGGCACTGAACGAACATCAGGTGTTTCTGGAAGACAGTCGTCGACTCCGTGCTAATGGTGAATGGCGACTCGGGCGGCAGTTGTTTTCTGAAAAGCTGGAGATGGTCCTCAACGCAGGTCTGACAGCCGATCAGGTTCTGGCGGATGCTGAAGAAGAATTTATCCGCGTGCAACGCGAGATGTATGTGGTCTCTCGGCAATTGTGGAGTCGTTATTTTCCAGAAACAGTACTTCCTCCGGATGATGACGCCGGCCGCCGAGAAACCATCGCCCTTGTCACTCGCGCGGTCAGTCAGGAACATGGAACTCCGGAAGCTCTGATCACCGACGCACGTGCCACGGTCGGACGGATTCAGGACTTCATCCGCAGTCGCGATATTCTCCGACTTCCAGAACCGGATCGGTGCCAGGTCATTGAAATGCCCGAATTCCGCCGCGGCAATTCACTGGCCTACCTCGAATCGGCTTTGCCGCTGGATCCACTGGGAAAGAGCTCCTACGCGGTAAGCCCTCCACCGGCGGATTGGGGTCCGGATCGTGTTCGCAGTTTTCTGGAAGAGTACAACGAACACATGTTACAGGTGCTTACAATCCACGAAGCGTACCCTGGTCATTATGTGCAGCTGGAATATTCCAATCGCTGCCCTTCGTTGATTCGCAAAGTGTTGCAGTCCGGAGTTTTCATTGAAGGCTGGGCAGTCTACACGGAACAGATGATGCTGGATCAGGGCTATGGTGCCGGAAGCCTGCCGCTCAGACTGAACCAATTGAAGTTCTATCTGCGGGCCGTGGCAAACTCTATCCTCGATCACAAAATGCATTGCACGCAGATGACCGACGACGAAGCCTATCAGTTCCTGACGGAAGGGGCCTACCAGTCAGAAGGCGAAGCAAAACTTAAGATTATCCGCGCGAAGCAAAGCTCCACTCAATTAAGCACGTATTTTGTTGGGCGAATGGCACACTACAGATTGCGACAACAAATCCAGCGAGAGTTGGGTGAGCAGTTTGAACTCGGCCGATTCCACGAAGCCGTGCTTGACCATGGCTCCGTGCCGATGAAGTATCTTCCCGAACTGGTCCGTACAAGACTCTCGCAGCCTCGATAATACGGCCAACCGCCAGTCTGTTGATACTGCACGTATTCTTTTCAGTGAAGATTGAATTGAGAGCAGAACCCGGCGCGTCATCCCAGTCAGAAATCAATCCCTTTGCGGCACCGATTGTTCAGGATCTCGCGGAATCTCCGGACGCGCCGCTCAGCGCTTTTCAGAAGCCCTGGAATCTTCATTTGGCATGGGCACTTGCCGTACTTTTTAACCTTCCGATCCCTGTCATGTTTGGTACGACGGTGACTGACGTGGGAGCCCCAGGACTTGGAATGGTTTTGGGCGTTGCGATCATTTACCTCGCTGGTATCTGGTGCTGCAAGAAACAAGCGGGTGTGATGTGGCGACTGATCGTGGGTTCGGTTTTCACGGCAATTAGTCAGATTTGGCCCGTCGCTCAAATCCTGACTGGCCTTGTTGCCATGGGAATCAGCAAGATCGTTTTCGATTTCCGTCGGGTTGGCGATCAAATGAGTCGTATTTCGGAAGTTGTTTCGACAACGATCCTGACCGGCCTGGGCCTTATTGCCGTCCCCCTGTTTATAGGGGCGATCCTGACAGTGGTATTCAGGATCAAAGTGTTTGATATTCGTCCGCAGGGCAGCCTGTGGAAGCCATAAAAAAAGGCCGATCGGATCAAGTTGATTCCGATGGCCTTTTTTTCAGGGAGCGAGGTTTCTCAGGCACTCGCTCAAATTCGTAGGCTCGTTTCTCAGGCGAGCCACCGTCTCTCATAATCCACAGCTTTCTCAAGGCTGTGTTCCGGGCTCAAGGATCTCACTCCGAGCCCAAGTCTCTCTCGACGGAACTGATAAGCACGGCCCGTGCCAAACATCATTTCCCGACGAGACGAGTTTTGGAACCACACGAGCTCTACAGCCGTAAGCCTATGTTTTCAAAGGAGTTTCGGCTTGCCAACATTCAGGATGAGACAGTCTGTCGTGTAATCAACTCCAGGCAATCCGGCCCCGAATTGCATTTCTTACAACCCACAGACGTTGCAATTCTTACAACGAAGGAGGCGAGTGGAGTGGAACGATTTTCAATCGCGATCGGCCGACCACTCGGGATCGTCTCGGTACCTTTGCTCTCGCCAGGGGTCGCCAATATTGTGATACCCGGCACGCTCCCAGTAGCCTGGGATATTTTGTTCCGTCAATTCGATCCGATTCACCCACTTCGCGCTTTTCCAGGCAAACAGCTTTGGGACAACCAGTCGCACCGGACCGCCGTGATCTTCATCGATTGGCTGTCCATCGTGAAGATCGGCCAGAAGGACATCGGCATCCAGCAACGCTGAAAGCGGGACATTTGTAGTCCAACCGTTGTCATAACCCCCGATCACGGCAAATCTGGCCGCCGGCAGAACTCCTGCGGATTCCAGCAGGCTTCGGACCGAAACGCCTTCCCACAAATTGCCAAGCCGCGACCAGGTTGTCACGCAGTGAAAATCTGCAAACACTTTGACTCGAGGTAGCTCGCGAAACTGAGCGAGCATAAATTCCATTGGTCTTTCGACAAGACCATGGATCCTGATGGCCCACTGCTCTGTTTGAAGTGCGGGCACTGTCGTCGCGTGCAGCACAGGCCATTTGCGGGTTCGATGCTGTCCGGCAGGCAGTCGCTGCTCTCTGCAGGTATCCTCCGAAATGATCACGTCGGCCGGCATTTCGTCCGGCCGCGGCTCTGCGGCCGTCTGATACTTTGGATCCGTATTTGGACTGTAGAGTGACATCGCTTTACGTCCTCATGTCGTGAGACTTTGATCTGATCAACGTGGACTTATGGAAGGCATATGATAATACAGCGCAGGGCATTCCTCCATGCCGCAGAAGCATTGCTGTCGAGCATGCATTTCCTCGCACAAGACTCTAGAGTACGTCCCGCCGTTTGTGTATCAGTTCGAGGTATAACGTTCAGCAGGGGATCACCACGTGCAGTTTCGAACACTAGGCCCAAGCGGTCTTAAGATCAGTGTGATTGGCCTTGGAACGTGGGCTATCGGCGGTGGTGATTGGAAATTTGGCTGGGGAGATCAGGACGAATCATCCGCCATCGGTGCCATCGTTCGTGCGATTGAACTGGGTATCAACTGGATCGACACGGCGGCCATTTACGGTGAAGGCCGAAGTGAGAGTCTGGTTGCAAAGGCGATGGAAGCCATTCCTGTCGCAGACCGGCCAATCGTGGCCACCAAATGCGGGCGAGTGGCTTTAGGAAACGGAGAGATCGGAAAATGTCTTCGCCGCGACAGTGTCATCGCCGAATGTGAAGCCAGTCTCAGACGGCTTAAGACCGATTGTCTCGACTGGTATCAGATGCACTGGCCAGAGCCTGATGACGAAATCGAAGAGGGCTGGCAAACGCTTGTGGAATTGAAGCAGCAAGGCAAGGTTCGACATATCGGCGTTTCCAATCACTCTGTCAGCCAGATGATACGACTTCAGGCGATCCATCCGATCACGTCTCTGCAACCACCATACAGCATGATTGCTCGCGACATCGAATCCGAAATTCTTCCGTTCTGTGGTCAACAAAACATCGGCGTCGTCTGCTATAGCCCGATGGGGAAGGGTCTTCTCACGGGCAAATTTACTGCGGAACGAGTGGCTGCCTTGTCGAGCAATGACCATCGCTCGAAGGATCCGCGATTTCATTCGCCTCAGCTGGAGGTGAATCTTGAATTCGTCAGCAAACTGACTGCACTGGCGAAGTTGCTCGGCTGGTCTGTTACCGACGTTGCCATCGCCTGGACACTCCGTCGCCCGGAACTGACGTCCGCCATCGTCGGGGCTCGAAGTCCACAACAGATTGAGCAAACAGTTACCGCTGGCGATCGAGCCCTTGAGGCAGCCAGCATTCAGGTGATTTCCGATGCGATTGCACAACGAGATCGGCAATTGGATGCCCTCGGTGGCGCAGCGAAGCCACGAGTGTAGGCTTCGGCAGGCTCGTTGACCGTGGTCGGAAATCTTCTCTACGGCACTGCCAAAACACAGAAAATCAGACGGCTTTCAGATACGCATGAATTCCGTCCAGCACCATCTGGACGGCCATCATGACCAGCAGCATCCCCATCAGGCGCTCCATGGCTCTGGAGCCACGGACGCCAAGGAACGCGTAAATAGCCGGGGACAGAGTCAGAATGATGGCGGAAGCAGAGCCTGCAATCATGACAGATGTTGCAACAGTGATTCGGTCGTGTTTTTCGGCCAGGAGCAGAATCAGAGAAATGGTACTTGGTCCGGCAATGAAGGGCATCGCGATGGGAACGATCACGGGATCTCCGACGTCTTCTTCATCAACCATTCTCCGAGCCGGAAAGACCATTCCCATGGCAATCATAAACAGCACAATGCCGCCCGCGATTCCCAGTGCATAAGGCTTCAGTCCAAGTGCTGACATGATCGGGCCACCGGCAAAGACGGCCGTCAGCAAAATGGCCATTGCGATCAAGCTCTCGCGCAGCATGACCAGTCTGCGTTTCTTCGGTTCCAGATTGTGAAGCAACGAATTGATCGTCACCAGGTTGCCAAACGGGTCGAGTACAATGAACATCAGCAGGACTATTTGAAGCATGCGGCACCAAAAGACTGATCGTGCGGCCCATGAAGCAGGAAATGAGGATTGAACGGGAATTCTCGCGGCCCGAACACTTCAATGCGAGCCTGTGCCGGCTCGCCCCACTGGCGATGACTGTAAATAGGAAAGTGGCGAGCAACGAACGACCAAGGCATCGTGATGACGGGCATGCAGGTTTGCCACCACATTCCAACGAAAGGCATGCGGTTTCAGCAGTCATCTGAAGACAGCGAGTGGGAGCCGACTTGAGCACAAAATCGGCTCTGGCGGAGTCGGACTTCCAAACACCTGTCACGCAGTCCAGTCAGAGCGTTCCTGGAGCTTGGCGGGACTGTATCCGTTGGTCCCAATTTCGCTCAGCCGCTGCAAAAAATCACCGGAAAACCCTTTGACAAAGAAATGTCCCGAATCCTTGTATTGCATCAGCGTTAGTCTTGGAGTTCGAATCATCAGGACAACCAATGCAACAACAATCATCACAAAGCCGATTACTATGCCCGCGGTATCGCCTGGCCGCGTCGGAGCACCGAAGACGATCGTGAAGACACCACCGATCAGGCAAATCACGGCAGCCGCTGTCAGCAGATTCGATCGACGAGCAACCTGCCTTGAAATTGAATACTGCACATTGCACTGACGGGCCACCATCACAAACTTCAGAGACGGATACTGTGGTATAGCCGCCCGATCCACAAGGTTCTCCTCCGCGCCCGTTTGACAGCAGATCTTTGGCAATACAACCTTTGGCCCACAGACCAACATGTCGCCATCGACTCGAAACCACCGCGGGTCAATCACGGAAATCACAGGTGACGCTTTACCCTGGCAAAGTTCAGACACCTCAAATGGATTCGCGTCGGTCATTGGAATTAATTCACTCCCATCTCTGCCAGCAGGTGCCCTCCGTCGTAAACCGTTCCCGTGATCCACAGCACATACCGAATATCCACACCGATTGATCGACTGTAATCCGGATTCCAGGCAAAATCGTTTATCGTCGCTTCGAAGCAGCGATCAAAATTGACTCCGACAAGGTGACCCTTCGAATTGAATACCGGACTGCCCGAATTTCCCCCGGTCGTGTCCGTATCATAGAGAATGGCGACAGGAACCTGGCCAAGTCGAGGATGCACGAAACGCCCGAAGTCTCCGGCTGCGTATTTCTTCAGAACAGCTTCCGGTGTGATAAATGGCTCAATGCCGGTCGTCTTTTCAATGACGCCCTTTAAAGTGGAAATCGGCGTTCGAATGACCGCGTCCGCCGGTGAATAAGAGCGGACTCGACCACAAGTGAACCGCAGAGTCGAATTGGCATCGGGAATAAAACTGGTCGCCAGAAACTCCTGTTTCACTTCAATCAGCGAACCGTACAGTTGGCCGAGTCGCCCCTCGCGAGCCTTGTCGATGTCTCGCAATTTCAGGTACTCAGGATGAAGCTGAACGATCAACTTCAATAGCGGATCTTCTGTCTGTTGAAGCTCGGCAGGGGACTTTTTCAGGCAATCTTCAACAAAGGCCACTTCACCGAGTCGAGTCTTCGCAATCATCGCTTCGGCCTTTGCAGACAACAGTGGGGTCTCTGCGAGCAGGCTCTTCAATGGCTCAAGAGACTGAGCGGCTGGAATTGCACTCAGCCTTTCCAGAATCCCGGCCAGCATGATCTGATCTGTCGGTGGATGCCAGTCCGACATGGCCACCCTTATCTCCTGTGTCGATTGAGCGAAGTTACGATCCATGTAAGGAGTTTCGCGTTCCAGATCAGACTTGGCCCGTTCCACAACGGCGTCATAAACAAAGTATCCGAAGGCAGCGGCTCGACAGGCCTGGCGAAGCTGAGCCAGGTGGATCTCCAGCGGTCCGGCAGTCGACATCTCCTGGTAAACCGCTTCTATATCCTTCAACACCGTCCCGTATTTTTCCTTCCGATTGGTATCCTTCTCGATGAATTCCTGCAGTTCGACTTCCTGCTCTTGTCGAGTCCCCACAATCTTAGCGCGACGCAGTCCGAGCAACTGGCCCCGCGAGCGTTTTTCGACATTCGCCAGCGACTTGCTGCGAGACGCGTGTTTGATCGCGACAGCTCGATCCTTTGCACCGGATTTTTCCATTTCTTCAATTTGCCAGTTGTACAGATCGACTGTCATCGGCAAGCGAATGTCCTGCTCGAATTGCAAAAAGCTGGCAGTCTTATGTCGAGCGGTTCGCCCCGGATAGCCCAACAGGAACACCGCATCATTTTCATCCACGCCTTCGGGAGCCACCTGCATGAAACGTTTTGGCTGATACGGAACGTTGTCTTTGGAATAAGTCGCTGATGCTCCATCCGGCGCGGTATAGGCTCGCATAAAGGAAAAGTCGCCGGTGTGGCGAGGCCACTCCCAGTTATCGACTTCGCCGCCGAAGTTGCCAACAGACACCGGCGGCGCGAACACAAGTCGCACGTCCTTCAGATAGGTATACAGAAAAAGCACATACGTTTTTCCGGCGAACATTTCGGCGACTTCCGCCCTCAACCCGGGGTTCTCTTTCTCGGCGGCGACTTCCAACTCTTTCCGGCGCTTGTCGATCGCTTTTATGCGATCCAGAAACGACATGCCTTCTTTAACCGCGGCCAGCACGTCAGCAGAGATATCTCGATAGTTCTCCGTGATCCGCACCTGGTAGTCGGGGGCCGAGATTTCCTGCTCCCGTGTCGCTGCATTGAAGCCGTGGGTGAGTAGGTCATTTTCAGAAGTACTGGCCTTCTGAATCGCATCAAAGGCACAGTGATGGTTGGTGATGATCAGGCCATTCGGGGAAACGAATGACCCCGTGCAGCCGTTGACCCGACAAATCCCATCGACCAGGCTGATCTCATTGGGATTAAATAACTGATCGGCAGTCAACTCGATCCCTTTTTCCACCAGATTCAGTCGAGGCAGTTCGCTCATGGGATACATGCCATCGTCTGCCCGTGACACAACAACAGCGATGACAAGGCAGTACCCCAAAGATGCGAGCATTACAGAGGTATCGAGCATTGCGGCAAAGTTCCCCAGGGAGGACTGACCGTCCTCGGTAAAATTGACAGGGCGAAAGGAAAGCGACGACGGAAAAGCAACGAAGGGAAAGTACTTTCGTTTAACTAACACACGAAAATGATTTTCTGAACGATCCTGACCGAATGGAGCAGCAGAAAACCACCGTTAAAATGTGATTGTCGGGCAATCGACGTCTCTTGCAAAGTGAATCGGTACAGTCACCAGCACAATCGAAGGAAGCAAATTTGGACGTATTGGTCAAGGAAACAAGACACATAATCCTGCGACGCTGGCCTTCCAGTGAAAAAGTTGCATCAGGGACCGTCGCACGGTGGCAACCTGTCTGCTAGAACTCCTCTTCTCTAAGCAAATGTGAGCGGATTTCCTGCCGCTTACCTTATGATTCCTCGCCGTATTATTTGGCCTGCAAGCCCACCGGAGTAGAGAATGAATTTTCTGGTCTACGTCGTTCCCGTCATCGGGCTAGTGGGATTAGCATTCAGTGGTTACCGCTACCGCTGGGTCGCCGGCCAGGACCCCGGTTCGGACAAGATGAAGGCTATTGCGGATCGCATCCGAAAGGGGGCTATGGCCTTTCTGCGGGCCGAATACACTGTCATGCTTGGCTTTATACTGGTGGCCACAGGATTGATGTATCTGTCGGGGCAGTCGAAAGAATCACATCCCCTGGTCGCTCTGTCGTTTGTTACGGGGGCTCTGTTTTCGGGGCTCGCTGGGTTCCTGGGAATGCGGATCTCAACCTTGGCCAATGTGCGAACAGCCAATGCCGCTCGACGAGGAATCGCTCCTGCTTTACTGATCGCTTTTGGTGGCGGATCCGTGATGGGGCTGATCGTTGTTGGACTCGGCGTTTTTGGGCTTGGTGGACTGTTTGTCATCTATCGCAATGTGCTGGGCAGCGATATCGCTTCACTGCCGAGAGTGATCAACGTTCTGACCGGGTTTTCCTTTGGTGCGTCATCGGTTGCGCTTTTCGCCAGACTCGGCGGCGGCATTTATACGAAAGCCGCAGACGTCGGTGCGGACCTTGTCGGAAAAGTCGAAGCTGGAATTCCGGAAGACCATCCGCTGAATCCGGCCACAATCGCAGACAACGTGGGTGACAATGTCGGCGATGTCGCTGGCATGGGCGCAGATCTCTTCGAAAGCTACGCCGGGGCGATCATCGGCGCCATGGTGCTCGGTGTTACGTTTGCTCCGCTGGAGCAGTTCGCTTCGTCTTCAGAAGGAATCGCCGCAGTATTGTTGCCTCTCCTGTTAAGTGCTGCCGGCGTTCTCTCGTCCGTCGCTGGAACATTCTTTGTGAAGGGCGGAGATGATGTCGATCCTCAAAAGGCGTTGAATCGCGGCGAGTTGATTGCTGCTGCGATTATGCTGGCCGCCAGTTTTCTGATTATCAATACGCTGTTGCCAGCCACATGGACCGGGGCCGATGGATTCATCTATTCCCGAATGGGTGTGTTCTGGGCGTCGTTGATCGGTCTGGGCGCTGGAATCCTGATCGGATTTGTAACGGAATATTATACAGGCTCGGGCCGCCGGCCTGTGCTGGATATCGTCGAACAATCCGTCACCGGAGCGGCGACCAACGTGATTGCCGGGCTTGGTGTCGGCATGCTCTCCACCGCAATCCCTATGCTGCTGATTGCCTTTGCAATTCTGGGCGCTCATGAAATGGCCGGTCTTTATGGGATTGCGATTGCCGCTGTGGGGATGCTTTCCAACACGGGGATTCAACTGGCTGTGGATGCCTATGGACCGATTGCGGACAACGCCGGTGGAATTGCTCAGATGGCCGGTCTACCAAAAGAAGTGCGAGCCCGGACGGACCAACTGGACGCCGTAGGCAATACAACGGCTGCAATTGGAAAGGGCTTTGCTATCGGCTCTGCAGCTCTTACCGCGCTGGCACTCTTCAGTGCCTACATGACGACCGCCGGACTGAAGTCGATCGATGTTGCATCGGCTCGCGTGATGTGCGGTTTGTTCATCGGCGCCATGATGCCGTTCTTATTCTCTGCACTGGCGATGCGAGCCGTCGGCCGCGCGGCGACCAAAATGATCGAAGAAGTTCGTCGTCAGTTTCGTGACATCCCGATCCTTGCAGCGGCTCTGGCAATCTGCAGAAAACAGGAACATGTGCCGATGGAGGAATGGAGTCCTGAAGATCAGGCTACGATGGAACAGGCGATGGAGAAGGTGGATTGTGATCGATGTATCGCCATTTCCACACGCGCTTCGTTGCGAGAAATGATCTTTCCAGGTTTACTCGCGATTGCTGGCCCCATGGCTGTCGGGTTTCTTGGCGGTGGTGAAATGCTGGGCGGACTTCTGGCCGGTGTCACGGTCAGCGGCGTGATGCTCGCAATTTTCCAATCCAATGCCGGCGGTGCCTGGGACAACGCAAAGAAGATGATTGAAGGTGGCGTGACCATCAACGGAGTCGAATACGGTAAAGGCAGCACGGTCCATGCGGCAGCCGTCGTTGGTGACACTGTCGGCGACCCATTCAAGGATACGTCTGGACCATCACTCAATATCCTTCTGAAGCTCGTTTCTGTCGTCGCACTGGTCATTGCCCCCTGGTTAGCCGCTACAGCCCCTACAAAAGCAGAACCGCCAGCCGTTCGTATTCCGGCTGCAGTAGAAGCTGTCGCCGAACCGGCAGCGTCCGGAATTTGATGTTAGTGAAACCGATTTCTGTACCGACAGTTCTGTCCGATTGGTTCCACTGAAGGATCCTCCGCGAGCGCGCGGAATCACTCACGAAACGAGTTTTTGCTTTCCGTGCCTGACAAAAACATCAAAAAGCAGAGACAGCTTTCGCTTTTCGCTGAAGAAGGCATCGACCATTTCAAAAATGTGTCGTCAATTGCTGAAAGAATGTCGTCGGCCCCTTTGAAACAGGCCCTGCCGATGTTCACATTCATCGATCTGTTTGCAGGGATTGGCGGACTGCGCTTGGGACTGGATGCGGCCGGCGGAAAGTGTGTTTTCTCGTGCGAAATCGATCGCTATGCCCAGAAAACTTATCAAGCATGGTTTGGAGAAACGCCAGAATCGGATGTCACTCACTTCTCATCGGGGGAAGGGATTCCTCAGCATGATCTTCTCGCTGCGGGATTCCCCTGCCAGCCATTTTCCATCGCTGGCGTTTCCAAGAAGAATAGCCTCGGCCGCGCTCATGGTTTCAATGACAAGGCCCAGGGAACTCTCTTCTTTCATCTCGCCAACATCATTGAGGCAAAGCAGCCGTCTGTGCTGATGCTGGAGAACGTCAAGAATCTTCGTTCCCACAATAAAGGTGATACCTGGAAAACAATCTCCGATCGTCTTGACGAACTGGGCTATCAGGTCTTCGATAAAACAATCGATGCCGCCAGCTATGTGCCCCAGCATCGTGAGAGAATCTTCCTGGTTGGCTTTCGTCGAAAAACATTCGGCTGCAACCCGCCATTCCGATTTCCTGAACCTCCCGCAGGAGAACGGCCGAAACTCGCGGATGTGCTGGAAAAGGAATCGGCCGTCCCTGAAAAGTACATTCTGACTGAGCATCTATGGAATTACCTGCAACAGTATGCCATCAAGCATCAGCAAAAAGGCAACGGATTCGGTTGCAGCGTTGCGGATCGTAACGGAATCACCAGAACACTCAGCGCCCGTTACTACAAAGACGGTTCAGAGATTCTGATTCCTCGCCGACCAGGAGAGCGCCCTCGGCGACTGATGCCTCTGGAAGCTGGGCGACTAATGGGGTTCCCGGAACATTTGGTTGGTAACCAGGTTGTCTCTGATACTCAGGCCTATCGCCAGTTTGGCAACGCTGTCGTGCCCAAGGTCGCAAAGGCCATCGCACGACAGATCGCAGAAGTTCTGCAATGGCACAATGCCTCAGAATGATGGAACGCTTACGGCAGGCCGTATTGAACTCACCACCAGTGCGAATAGGCGAGTGTTCAGTCAACACGCCTTCCAGTTGCTGCGATACCATGGTGGCTCAGTAGTTATCGGCGTCTTCATCCAGCGATTCAACACTGGAACCTTCCATGAACTGGTTCAGGCTGGCGGCAATGGGCTTTACTTCGCCACACTTGGCATAGTCCGGGCAGAACTTCCAGACCGAGTACGAGTCATCCGGATCAACGATCAGATAATCCTCGTTGTCCGTTGCAAGTGTCAGGCATCGTTCCAGACGATCATAAAGAAAGGGCTTTGCTGCAGGCCCCTTCGCAGACGTCAAACCCATCGCTCTGTACATCGCCACGAAGGCTGTGAGCAATGAAAATTGGGGTATTGATACCTTGTTCACAAGTGTCGACTCCTTCAGCTCCTGGGGAGTCCAGAACTGCCATTCGTTGTCTTTGTATTGGACCACATGAATTTCCGGCAGGTTTTCCAGCCATCGCAGAAAATCTGACGGCAAGGAAGCTTCAAGACTCAACATAACTCCAATCCTTTCTCAGCGGATGAGCCCTCGTAGAACAGACGATCGCTCAAAGAAGCGTGCAATTGTAAGGGAATAGGGAGACGATTTTCCATAGTGAGCGAAGCGGGGACACAAAGTTCGCTCGCCGAACCGGGGTGCGCTCAGAAAAAGTCGTGTGGTCAGCCGGGAGATTCGTCGTTGTCGCATGTTCATTGAAGCCCGCGGTAGCGAAAAAGCATGTCACTGTCAGGTTTTCTCACTGTCACATCGCGAAACTCACTGTCCCGTTGCGAAACTCACTGGCACAGTGACTCCTGGCAGAAGGACACAAACGGTTGCCGACCCGTTCAGACTGCGATATGTCGCCGCCGACTCCAGGAAGCAGGTCCTTCACACGCCCCATTCCGCGAGAAGCTTCATTACTCTGAAAACGTTGGTCTTCAACAGTATCGTACCTCAAACGTCCAGCGTACCGTTGACGTTCGTCGGCTCACACCAGTGCGATTCGATGCTGACTCAACTGTTCGCAACCAGTCTCGGTGATCAGGTAGTTGTGCTCAAACCGCATACCACCCTGGCCTTCAATATAACAGCCTGGTTCCAGCGTGATCACGTCGCCAGCGATCAGCACATCGTCACTTTCAGAGACCAACACCGGCGGCTCGGGATGTTCCATACCCAGCCCGTGCCCTGCATGATGAGCCAGTGGACCGAGGCCACGAGATTCAAGAACGGCCGAGGCCGCTTTCCATAAATCTCGACAGGCCACGCCCGCTTTCAATTTTGCCGCTGCCGCTGTTAAAGCATCTCGACAGGCTTCAAACTGAGACACCACCTTATCCGACGGAATACCAACCGCGATCGTATTCGTAAAATCGCTTCGGTAGCCATGGATGACAACACTGTAGTCCAGAATGAATAAATCGCCATCCTGCAGTCGATACTGAGTCGGCAATCCGCCCGCCTTGTGCAGCGTTGAATTGGTCGCACGAAAGTCGCCATAGACGAGACAAGGAGTTCCGGCCGCTTCCTGAGCCGCTCGCTGCACTGCCAGATAAACTTCGAATTCGGAAATACCAGGCCTGATCACCTCGAAGGCTCGCTGGTGTCCGGCCTCACACGCTCGCATGCAGGTTTTCAATAAGGCAACTTCGTCAGCATGCTTAGACCGACGAAGCGAACGAATGATCGTGCCAAGAGTTGTCGGCTCTTCAATTTCATCTTCCGCGAATTGCCACGCAGCGTTCTCCGAGACCATCGCAGCCGACATTTCTGAAAGGCCTTCAGGTTCGATAAGTCCCGTATTGCCACTCCAGATGTTCTCTACTTCGCTGAGTGCCAGACACAGAGCATCATCCCGATTTGTGACCGACTTCTTGTGCGTGTACCAATGAATGATCACTTCGCGATCGACAAAATACGGAACCGTTGCGGACCGCTTGGCGAAATTGTCTGCCAGAAGAATGGCTTTTCCGTCGCGAGTCATCATCAACAGCGACTTCTGATCGGCTGAAAAGCTGATGGGGTTGATCCGGAAATTACTGAAGTATTGCACATGCCGCTGATCACCGATCAGCACCCAGGTGATTTCTTCCGGCAACCTTTGCCAAAGTCGCGAGCGCCGCTCTTTACAACCTTCAGGTGTCAGCATGAATTGACCAGTCCTCAACACAAAAGGCGCGCGGCAGGACGTCAGCCCTTCACGCAAACGGATTGTTCGGTCACTCGGAGGTCTGACGCCCTGCCGCCCGCCAATACACGACTATTCAATTCCCTGCGCGGCCAGCCAGCGTTCCGCATCCAAAGCCGCCGAACAGCCTGTACCGGCAGCACTGATCGCCTGCCGATAATAGTCATCCGCCACGTCGCCGGCCGCGAACACACCCTCGACACTCGTGTAAGTGCGCTGAGGCGTCGTCCAGATAACGTAACCCTTCTCATTGGTCTTTAGCTGGCCGTTCAGGAAGTCCGTATTCGGTGTGTGACCAATCGCGGCAAAGTAACCGACAACATCCAGATCTTCCGTCTTTGAAGGATCCACAGTGCTGCGAATTCGAACTCCCGTGACGCCGTCCTTTTCGTCGCCCAGAACTTCGTCGATACCAGAGTTCCACTTCACCTGAATCTTGTGATTATTCAAGGCACGCTCCGCCATAATGCGGCTGGCTCGGAACGAATCACGACGATGTACGATGTAAACGACCGATGCAAACTTTGTGAGAAACGTGGCTTCCTCCATCGCGCTGTCACCGCCGCCAACGACAACAACTGGTTTGTTGCGAAATCGAGGCAAAGCCCCGTCGCAAACTGCACAGGCAGAAACGCCCATGTTCTTGAACCTGTCTTCCGACGGCAGACCCAGGTAGTTGGCTCGCGCGCCGGTAGCGATAATGACAGAGTGTGAATAAAAGACGTCGCCACTCAACGTTGTGAGCTTGAATGGGCGCTGCGACATGTCGATATCAACGATGTCATCCGTGACGATGCGAGTTCCGAAGTTTGATGCCTGTTGACGCATCAGTTCCATCAACTCCGGACCGCTCACGCCGTGCTTGCCATGCGGAGCCATGTAGCGTCGCTTGTCGTCGTTGATGGAGGTATCAAGGTAGGTCGTCATATCGCCCGCTGGAAAACCGGGGAAGTTCTCCACTTCTGTTGTCAGGGACAACTGTCCAAGCGGCAAGGTCCCTTTCTGACGGTTTTCTTCATTAAACGCACCTTCATAAACGACGGGATTTAACTCGGCGCGAGCAGCGTAAATCGCAGCCGTCCAGCCAGCGGGGCCGGACCCTATAATCGTGACTTTTTCCGTCATTTCTAAGACCTGTTTCCATGATTTCAAGGAGTGGGCTTAATCGACTTCCTTCGCCAATCGAGCCGAAACACGGACACTAACCGACAAGGCGTTCTCCGACAACGCTTCGTCCTGTCGAGGTCAGAATTCCGGTATTCTGCACGCTCTGCGGCCCAGCCATAGTGGAGGTCGAGGGTGGTTCCTGCATCAGGAAAACTGAATTTTCAGCAATTCCACGACGCGGAATGCGGCTGTTCCCCGCCAACCAAAATGGCAATCTCGCCCTGTCTCAGGTCTTCGCCCGGCTGAGACAGGGCCGCGCTACATCGGGATGCGTAATCCGCCCAGCAGTTTTGCCCCGTAGGCAATTCCCCCGACCGCGAAGTACCCCGCCGCACAGCCCCCAACAGCGGCAATCCGAACAGAGACTTCTGTGACGTACGACGAACACTCTTCACTGGTCGTCGCTTTGCCACTTTGAGCTGTTGTTGCAGCTCAGCCACCGTTTTCTTTAGTTCCGCCACCTCTTCGTGCAGGTCACTGGAGTCGTCCATGGGATTACCTTTACTGCGTTCTGAGGTTTCAAGCAACAACCATTAAGTCTTTCTGGAAATCCGCAGGAGTACGCTCTGACCGTCACGACCCGGAGCAGACCAGGACGCAACGTGCTCCACCGAATGCTTGCGCAGAAGTCCTTCCTCCTGAGCTTCGTCGCGTTCTTCTATCCAACGGGGCCCTTTGATCAGAAGTAACTGCCCCGCCGCATTCCAGACCGGTGCGAACCAGCCGATCATTTTGCCGATAGAAGCAACGGCACGAGCGGTGATGAACTGATAGCGATGCTTTTTAAGTATCGTCTCCGCTCGATCGGCATGCACCGGAATCGAAAGTCCCAGTGTCTTCACGATATCCTGAAGCGCCATGGCCTTCTTGCCGACTGACTCACACAGTGACATGTTCACATCAGGCCTCAGCAGCACCAACGGAATTCCAGGCACTCCCCCGCCCGAGCCAACGTCCATGACTTTGGCATTCTGTGGGATGTGTTTGGCCAACTCGATCGTATCGAAAAGATCGCGAGTGACGAACAACTCCCAGTCTGTGTGACGCGTCAGATTCAGACGACTGTTCCAGTCCCAAAGGAGGCGACAATACTGAGCCAGCTTCTTCGCCTGATCTTCAGAAACACTTAATCCGTGAGCAACCATGACCGCCTGCAATTGCTGCAAGTCGGCGTCCAGCGTCGGCGGCCTGAGTTCTTGTTGTTCGATTTCCGGCAAAGAATTGAAACCTTAAGCAGGTCGATCTGTCTCAGATCGACGGTATGCAATTTGACAGCAAAATCTGGTTGTGAGCCCGAGTTGAGCGGCTGACGAAAACTGCCCCTGCGCTGTCAGCCACCTTGCAGGAATGCTGAATAGTGGACAGCCCGGCTTACACCAGACCAAACACCAGATCCATCTCATCCGAAATCCGCTTCAGTTCAGCCGCATCACCGCCGCCAACCTCTGCCGCACACCAGCCATAAAAGTTGATTTCCTTCAGTGCCTTACGGACGTCAGCGTAGTCAATGTCACCTTCAGAAATGCGAGCCCACTTATCCTCAGCACGGTTGTAGCCCTTGATGTCCAGCTTAAAGACTCGCTTGCCGAGCTGGCGAATCCAGTCACCCATGCTGCCGTACTTCCAGTGATTGCCGATATCAAATTGCATACCGACCCAGGGTGAATTCAATTCGTCAACATACTTGACGTACTTGTCAGCATTCTGAGTATGATCGCCTTCATGGCTATAATGAAAATGATTCCAGACGTTTTCGATGACAATCTGAATACCCAGCTGAGCAGCCACCGGCACAGCCAGCGATATGTTTTCAATAGATCGCTTCCAGATTTCATCCTCACTCCCGTCTTTACCATGACCAACGACCAACAGCACTGAATGTCCGCCAACTGCATGAGTATCACGAATTGCGTTCTTCAGGGATTCCAGGGCCCTCGCCCGAACATCGGCATTTGCGTCAGTATGGCGAATCTCCCAATGAGTCGAATTCACTGTTCCGTCAACCGGCAGCCCGCTCTCCAGGATCGCCTTTTTTGTCTCCTCGACGTTCATGCCGGGAGCATTCATTTCAATACCTTCAAAGCCAGCAGCTCGGGCAGCCTTGAACTTGTCCGTCAGTGAACCAGGCACGTTGACCATTCCGAATTTCAGTGTCTTCCACAATCGCCCCTTGAGCCCATCTTCGGCAGCCACGCTCAGCATCGAACCCAACGGCTGCGCCGCCAATGAACCTGCGCCAGCCAAAACAGAACCAGCCGCCATTGCGACAGCAGAGGACTGCAGAAAACCTCGGCGCGAGAAAATGTCAACGTTCGAAATGTTAACGTTCATTGTTGAGTCCTGATTCAGGCGGATATAATAAGGAGGACATAATACGGAGGGCCGTCGGGTGCTTGAAGTTAACAATGCTTGAAGTTAACAGTCCTTGATCGCTCGGCAAACTCACGGTTCGTCAGCGTTTCGACCACGAAGCAATGGACGACATCGGGAGAACTGCTAACCATGCTAGCTTCAAATGCCGAGAGTCGGTAGAGTCGAGCGTCGTGAATCTGAAACTCCAATATCCAAACCCCGAGAATAGGGCAGTCTTGCAGCGGAAACCGGTGACATTTAACGCAGTTGCCTGCAGCTTCCCGTTGAAACAGGACATCTGGCGGAAACGATGAATTTTTTCCAGGACATCGAGAACCGTCGACAGTTCCTCGCTAAAACCGGCGTGGGATTGGGCAGCATTGCCTTGGCGGAAATGCTATCCAGCGATAGCCAGGCGTCAGCCGCAGAAGCCCCGGACCACGGCGTCCTCGGTGAACCTCATTTTGCGCCGAAAGCTAAAAGGATTATTTATCTGTTCATGTCCGGCGCGCCGTCGCAGTTGGACCTGCTGGATTACAAACCGGTACTCAATCAGCGGAACGGCGAACAACTTCCGGATTCCGTTCGCGGTACTCAGCGACTTACCGGAATGTCAGGCAATCAGTCGTCCATACCTTTGGTGGGTTCACCGTTCAGGTTCACTCGGCACGGCCAGGCGGGAGCGTGGTTCAGTGAATTGCTGCCTCACACTGCCAGCATTGCCGATGACTTGTGTGTAGTGAATTCAATGTACACGGAAGCCATTAATCACGGTCCCGGTGTGACGTTTCTGCAGACGGGAACTCAGATAGCCGGCCGACCGAGTATGGGCGCATGGCTGAGTTACGGGCTGGGTCAGGACAACGCGAATCTTCCGTCGTTCGTTGTTCTCATCACCAAAGACAAGAGCGGCCAGCCACTGGGATCGCATTTATGGGGCAGCGGATTTCTTCCGTCTCGGCATCAAGGCGTTCAGTTTCGTGCGGCAAAGGATCCGGTTCTGTATCTGGGCAATCCGACAGGCGTCAACAGCGAAAGCCGCCGCATGCTGCTCGACCGATTGAAGGAACTGCACGAACATCAGTTCCAACGAATGCAGGATACAGAAATCCAGAGCCGCATCGATCATTACGAAATGGCCTACTCGATGCAGACC
Source organism: Planctomycetota bacterium (assembly GCA_031424595.1). GTDB lineage: Bacteria > Planctomycetota > Planctomycetia > Planctomycetales > Planctomycetaceae > SXXK01. Next base: position 3,055 of record JANPHT010000017.1, on the reverse strand, counting down.
AGCGTTCCGGAAGCGACCGATATTTCTTCAGAGCCTAAATCCGTGTTGGATGACTACGGCCCTGATGTCACAAAGCCGGGCACATTTGCCGCCAATTGTCTTCAGGCTCGGCGATTGGCCGAACGAGGCGTGCGTTTCATTCAGCTCTATCATCAGGATTGGGACCATCACGGGGGCCTGCCGACAGCACTGCCAAACCTCTGCAAAGAAACCGACCAGCCAGCCGCAGCACTTGTCAAAGATTTGAAGAGATGCGGGCTGCTGGACGACACTCTGGTTGTCTGGGGCGGTGAGTTCGGCCGCACGAATTATTGCCAGGGCAGGATTTCAGCCAACTTCGGGCGCGACCATCACCCTCGTTGCTTCAGTGTCTGGATGGCGGGCGGCGGCGTGAAAGCGGGATCAGTGTACGGTGAGACCTGTGAGTTCGGATACAACATCGCGACCGATGGCCTGCACATCCACGACCTCCACGCCACAATCATGCACCTGCTGGGCATTGACCACGAACGCCTGACCTACAAGTTTCAGGGCCGACGTTATCGTCTGACAGACGTGCACGGACAGATCGTCCAGGGGATTCTGGGCTAACCACGCACCCCACGCACCCCACGCACTCCGCGCACCGGCCGTCGTATCAGGTTTGTTCGCCCTGCCAGACAACCTTGCTCTTGCTCATCAGATCGTGCAGTGCCTTCTTGTCAGAGCGGAAGGCGCACATGATGAAGCCGATGTAAAATGTCAGAGCCGTCACCAGCGCGGACGCAGCGCGTCCGAACGCCTGCTGGCGAGTCTGCACTTTGTTGTCATCACGCAGCACAATCATGCCGATGCTCCACTTCCCCAGAGTGGCCCGTGCACCACCGGATTCAAAAGACGCATAATAGAAACCAATCAGGGCCAGACCCGCAACGGCCGATATTCCCAGGCCCAATTGATCGGCGATACTCCAGCCGTAGAAGTTGAAGAGTAAACCAAAACATACGCCGATAAACCGTCCGATTCCGCCAAGAATTACTATGAAAATGTAGTCCACCAGGAAGGCCAGATATCGTGGGCCAAAACCGGCAGGCTCAAGATCGGGGAATTCGCTCACAAGGGCAAGGTCCGCACGGAAATAAAGACCGTACAGCCCGATCACTCGCATCATGAAGACAGCCGGGAAGCTCATGAGTGAGCAGATGATAAAGAAAAAGACGAACAGCGCAGAGAACACAAGAGGCATCTCGTAAAACAGGAATCTCAGATTGCCTTCCCCGAAATCCACAACGTTGGCCTTCAGCCATTCCAGAGCGGACGCTTCCTGCGTGAAGAGCCAGCGTGAGATGCTGCTCTGCATCAATGCGCCGGCCACGGAAACCACAATGGGAACGACCAGCACCAGAAAAACATTCATGGCAAAGACATACATCGACGCGCCAATGGTCTTCCAGAAATCTCGCAACATCCAGGTGATCAACCACGCTCGAAACGAATACGTTTGTGCCATGTGAACGACCGCCGCTGGCAGAACCAGGAGGGGAATGATCATGATGCAGCCTGCGATGATTGCTCCGACCTGAGGATTGAGCGGAATCAGGGCCGCAGGAATGACCAGCAGCGGCAGGGTCAGAATCGTCGGCCAGACATAAAAACGAAAACCCATCGTGAGGTTGCCAAAGAAGTCCAACGTGAATCGTTTGACCTTTTTCTCGCCAGCCATGGTGACGCCGGCAATTGTGGTTGCCAGAGTCCATGCCCAGCCACCGAAGCCAAGCTGAAACACTAGTGTCATTGCCATCCAGAACAAGGAAGGCGGTTCGAACTGAGCCTGCAAATGAGGCAGTGGTAGTTTAATCACCTCGCCTTTTGTCGTATAATAGGTGCCGTCATACACCACGTTGGCACCACCTTCTTTTGGCACAGTGATGATAATATTCTTGCCATCGTTCTTGATGTTTGTGGTGCCAGCCGCGACCATTTCGTTCAAAGATTTTATGCGGTTCGTGACGTAGTAGTTCAAAGAAAAAAGACTGGTCATCGACATGGTCAGACAAACTGTCCAGACAACGGCCGTTTGAATCCCGAACTTCCAGTGCTTCTTAAGAAACACCCATCCGTTGCCCCAAACGGCCCCGTAGAATTCTTCGGGAGGCGGACCTTTTCGCTCAACTCGTCGCCGCTGTTTATCTCCCAGCGTACCCGTCGCAATCGTCACGCCACATTTTGGGCATTCGATATCTTCATCTCGAACTGAATTCGCACAGCCGGGACAAATCTTTCGTTTAGTGTCCTCCGCCCGATCCAGATCCAATCCCGACAATAAGTCATCGGGATCCTCCAACACGGCTTTGGCTTTTGGCTTTGGACGAGCAGCCACCACAGATCCCTCAGTGGGAACCTGAACTCGTCCACCGCATTGTTTGCATTTCACCGCTCTCCCCGCCGCCTGGTCGGAAACATTCAGAACCGTTTGACAACCTTCACAGCGAACCTTGATAGGCATAAGTCAGTCTCGTGCGGCTATTTAAGCAATTCAACGGGGAAATCTGGCATGGAACACAGGAAATCTAACAGACCATTCCGCTCGAACAACATACCGCGAAAAGAAAGTGCAGGGGAGCCTTTTTTCCTTTCCAAATGTGCGATCCGCGAAGAAACACCTGCATATTTCTCGTGAAATCTGTCCGCCAAAACGTGTTCCGATGGATCCGTTGCTGCGACTTTCTGGTAATTCTGCTCCAGAAGCCGGGCTGATAATCGCCGCCAGGGCTCTCTAATTGTTCTGTCGTCGTTTCCGCAGAGTCGTCGAGAAGTCCTTTTAACCGTGGTAATGCCTTTGCTAGAGTGTCGCAAAAAGCTTCCGAACAGATCGCTGGAAGGGTTGGGAAATCCATTGTGACAAACAATGCTACTGATACGGAACTCATCACTCGAGTCGCCCACGGAGATCAGAATGCGCTGGCTGAACTGTTTTCGCAACATCGCGATCGACTCTGGAGGCTCGTGACGTTTCGCATGGACACTCGGCTTCATGGTCGAGTCGACACCGACGACATTCTGCAGGAATCCTGGC
>JANPHT010000016.1:0-1207 GCA_031424595.1 Planctomycetota bacterium | reverse complement strand
ATGGCCTTTGGTGGAGTGTTGACCGATCAGGTCAGTCGTCGCATTGGAGTGCGTTTGAGTTATCGGAGCATTGCGATGTTTGGCATGCTGGTGAGTGCCGCCTGCGCGTGGCTGGGGATTTCGGCGAAGGACCCGAACGATGTGATTCTGCTGTTCTCGTTGGCGTTGGCGGCTCTGGGAATGTGCGAAGGCATTTTCTGGACGTCTGCGCCGGCTCTGGAGCCTGCGAAGGGCGGTATCGCCGGGGCGTTTCTGAATACGATTGGAAATCTGGGGGGAAGTCTGGCACCAATTCTTACGCCTCTGATCGCAGGATATCACGGCTGGCCGGCGGCACTTGGCGTCGCCTGTTGTACGAGCGTGCTTGGTGCGGTGCTGTGGATTTGGATTGATGCGGGTGCGGAGCGCACGGCAACCACAGGCTCACTCACCTGACGGCAAGCCGCAGGCAAAGCTTTCCTGATGGTATGCTGCTAAAGAATTTGGCCGATCAACGTGATTCGGAAATCAAGTTGTCGTTCACAAATCCTGCGATCAAGACACCTGGGGCTGGCTGTTAGTTTTTCACGTACTTGCGATTGTTCAATCCAGAACTGCGATGGCATCGATTTCAATGTGAATGCTGTCCATGGGAAACGTGACACCAACAAGCGTATTCACGGGGTAATCGTTACCGAAAAATTCATGGTAGATTTCGATCTGCTCACCTTCGAACGGATGCCAGTTGTAAGGGTCGGCCACAAACATTGTCAGCTTGCAGATATCTGACGGCTTGCCGCCTTCAGCCTTCACCATGCGAGTCAGGCGGTCAAGGATGACTCGGAGTTGTTCCATCGGCGTGCCATTCTGTGCGGGAGAACCGTTAGCGGTGCAGCCGGAAAGAAACAGCATGTTGCCAGCGCGGACGCCACGACTGTAATGCGGCCCGGATGGATAAATGTCCGTGAAGTCAATTCTACGTTTTTCCATGAGCGATTCCTCCGTGAGCTGGGTAACGATGATGGGGCAGGGGAGTTTGGTAAATTCATTTTCGAAGTGCAACAAGTCGTTCGCCGTTGCCGGAATCTCAGGCCGCGCAGGCTGTTCGCAATTCCTTCAGCAACAGTTCCACGTCAGACACTGTATTGTAGCCGTGCAGTGCGATGCGAATTCGCCCTGCCTGATGCATGGTGTGAATGCCCTTCGAAAGCAGGTGCTGATGGATCTG
>JANPHT010000015.1:0-29545 GCA_031424595.1 Planctomycetota bacterium | reverse complement strand
GTGTGGGTCACAAAAATCACCGCACACCGATTCATCAGCTCTGACATCTTATTCAGACTTTTGATCCGAAAACCCACGTCTCCAACTGCCAGAACCTCATCGATCAACAAGACATCAGGCTCCAAATGGGCAAATACCGCGAAGCCCAGTCGAACTCTCATGCCGGAGCTGTAGTTCTGCAACGGCATATCCAAAGCATGTTCAATCTCTGCGAAGTCCACGATCTCATCAAATTTCTGACGAACTTCTTCCGGTGTAAAGCCCAGCAATGCGGCCTGATTAAAGATGTTCTCACGACCCGTCAGGATGGGATTAAAACCTGCTCCGAGTTCAATCATCGCCCCGATACGGCCTCGCATTGTGATCCGTCCGGCATCCGGGCGAATCAGACCGTTCAGAATTTTCAGCAGTGTACTCTTGCCAGCGCCGTTGTGTCCGATCAGGCCAAGGCATTCGCCACGACGCACTTCTAAACTGATGTCCTGCAGAGCCCAGAACTCATCCGGTCGCAGTTCGACTCGATCACGAATCTCGCCGGACGCATTCATTTCCTGTGAGCGTGCCCATGGATTCAACGAATGAGTTACGTCTTTCATGCCGTACCAAAGCGACCGCTTGAGAGAGCGGCAGAACTTCTTGGAGACGTGTTCGGCTTTGATTAATAGATCAGACACAGGTTGAATCGCAGGTGCTTGGTGCTTGGTGCGTGGTGAAAAAACAGATGCCGGGTAAAACTGCAGGTGTTCAGTGTCTCAGTGAATCGCAGGAGCGAAGAGTCGTCAGTTGGCAGGGAATCCCAGAGTCACGCACTGCCAACTGACCCGTCTTTCCAAACTCTGAATTCACGAGTCACCGAAGAAGTCTTTCAGGTTTAAGATGGCCGATTCCTGAAACGTCGGTGACAGGTTGTGTTCCGCTGTGCGAACGAAGCGTGTCCGATAGTCGTCACCCTGGGGCTCACGTTGCACGTGGATGCAAGTGGCCTGCGAGTCAACTATCCAGTATTCCCTGATCCCAGCCTCCGCATATAAACGACGTTTCGTGTCCAGGTCGTAGGCCAAACTACTGTACGAAACTTCTATCGCAAGTTGCACATCCCCTGCTTGAGGATGCCCGTTTCGATATCTGTCGGCTCGAATCCACATGATGTCCGGTTCAGGCCGTGATTCCTGTTCCGGCAGGTCCAGACCTGTTTGAGATGTGATGAGAGTCTTCGTGGGGTCAGAATTCCTGAACGACCAGTTGTTTAGATATGTAATGAGATCATCATGGATCGGCCCGGCGGGATTCATCTCGGTGAGTTCTCCGCGAATGAGTTCGATCTTCCGGGGAATCGCATCGAAAGCACCGACTCGTACCATTTGGTCGTATTCGGCAAGGGTCAAATGAAGGCTGGTAATCATGCGTAGGGTCTGATGCGATTGTTTTCCGTGGGCTGGGGAGGCGACGCCGGAGTCGTTATATGTCTGGGTCTGGATCATTTTTTTAGAGTCGAGTGGCGAGAGTCGAGTCCATCGCAGGGACTTAACTCGCTACTCGCTACTCGCTACTCGTTTCTCATCATCCTTCCGGGTCATCAAGGAGCTGCTGAAGGCGGTCCGCATGTTGCAGGGGGAGTTTTTCAAGCCATGTGGCGTCTAACAGGCCAACGCTGATCATGTCTCGGATATGCATGCGATCTTTGTCACGAAATGCATTCAGCTTCATGGTCAGAAGTCCCAAAAGATTGACAATGTCATAATCGTCGGCCCTTTCAATTTCTGTGACATCCGCTGAAGGGACAATGTACTCAGCCCGCACTTTCTCGCCCGCGTACAGAATATGTACGGCATCGCGATGACTGCCATCCGCACCGTCAATAAAGCAGTCAACCCCCATCAGTTCCTGATGAAAAAAACCGACGGATTCCAACACCACTTTCACGCGATCAAAGTCGGTTCGACGAATCAGGATATCTACGTCACGCGTATTCCTCACCGCCGCCCTGTCGACTCGGGCCACCCATGCCGCCACGGCGTTGCCTCCTGCGACCGCGTAGGGTATTTCGGCGGCCTTGAGGGCAGTGGTCGCTCGCAATGCTCGTTCGCGGACCGCTTCCACAGCTTCAATCATTCTTTGCCAGGAAAATGGCTTTAGTTCGATAGACATAGGGTACAGAATCGCAAACGCAGGGGCAGTGTGCTTGGTGCTTGGTTCTTCGTGCTTCGTGCTTGGTGCTTGGTGCTGCGTTAAACCAAGAACCATGAACCATGAACCAGAAACACCCTACCCTTCCGGGTCGTCAAGGATTTGCTGAAGTCGTGTGACCAGTTCAGGTGAGTAACGCTGAATCCAGGTTTCATCAATCAGGCCGACGCTGACCATGTCACGAATGTGCATCCGATCTTTGTCTCGAAACACATTCAGCTTCATTCGTACGAGCGATTCCAGCGAGAGTGTGCGGTGAGCTTCAATCTCGACTGATTCGTCAACGTCAGGAGCTGGGACCAAGTCCGTTTCCTTCACTTTTTCGTTGGCAAACAGCACGTGGACCGCGTCACGAGCTTTTGCTTCAGGACCGTCCAGAAACATGTCGATCCCGGCCGAATGCCGATAGACAAATCCAGCCTTTTCCATGGCTTCAATCACTCGCGGCAGATCGGCGCGGCGAAGCAGAATGTCGACGTCTCGAGTTGTTCGCACGGCCGCTTCATCCACCTGGGCCACCCACGCTCGCACGGCGTTGCCGCCGATAATGGCGTAGGGAACCTGAATGGATTCAAGTAATCTTGCCGTTTTTTCCAGTCGCCTTTGTACGCTCTCCACGGCTCGATTCATCCTGTCCCAAAGGGCCTGACCGGTAAGGTGAAATTCGATCATCTGGTATCACCGTGTGCTTTGGCCGAAGAGGCGGAAAACGTCATCGACGACCAGCATCCAGTTAGAAACGGCTTCGTTGCAGTCAATGGTTTCTGAGCGGTCAAATACTTCAATCTTCTTTCTGCATCGGTAGGCGTAAATGGTTTCGTTGTCGGGGTTGACGACCAAAACAAGCTTTGTTCCTGCGTCCAGCCATGTGAAGGCTTTAGATTCAACTCGCGAAAATCGGTCGCTCGGGGACAGGACTTCAACCGCCAGTTCCGGGGCAAGCGGAAGGTACTGAACCTCATTCACTATGGTTTCAAACCTTGCACGCGAAACGAATGCGACATCGGGCGCGAGTACAGTGTCTGGGTCGGTTTGGATCAAAAATCCCGTTTCCGCAGCGAAGACAATGCCGAGTTGATTGTCGTCGATATGCTTGCTCAGCAGCATGGCGATTCGATGAGCGATTCGACCGTGGCGTCCTCCGGCAGGTGACATCATGGTGAGGTGGCCTGAAATAAGTTCATAGCGGTAGCCGCCGGCCGGGTAGTCGTAGAGTTCTGTCGCCGTCGTCGTGTGAGGTTGGTTCCGTACTGGCATGGGTGTGGAAATCAAATGGACAAACTGAACGGGTCAGCGACGAACGTCTACCGTTTGGCGCGGTTCACCCCCGCGCTGGACGGCAATCGCAGGCGCTGGTGAGAACTAACGTGTGCTTGGTGCGTTGTACCTGGTTCCTGGTTGGGAAGTAAGAGGTGCATTGCCGTTACCTCGGTGAACTCCGTGACCTCAGTGGTGAAGGCCGCGATTTGGTTTTAACTACGGAGTACACGGCTTAAACGAACGAAGGCAGGGACTGATGACGCGGACTTCGTGCCTGTGGGTGACGGCGTGTGTTATGAACGCCTCCCATGATTGATCTCGACACTGTCGCATCGGTATGGCAAAGCTACGTTAACTTTTCCGTTGATGCAAAAAAAAACCAAGAGTCGCGATGACGTTGACGTTGATGGTATGGCATAGTCGGCACATTCTTGACGCCATCTTACAGAATGCGTTGTTGAATGAGGCATTTCCAATTGACTCGGGGGCTTGGGGCTTCGTTAGCAGTGTGCGTCGATATACGCAGCAATGGTAGCGATCCATTTTTTTGCCACGAATTTCTCGGACTATCTTCCGTTGGGATTGCCGCGTTCAGCTAATAGATGACGGAAAATCGGGGCAGCGGGTTGAGGAAGCAGTTGGGACTGCTGGTTCGGTCGCAGTGTAGAACTCCATCTGTCCGTCCAGTTGGCAGAACCAAGCTTCTTCGGCACCTGCTTCGAAGTACAACTTTTTCTTCAACGTCGGTTCGGACTCTATTATTGCTGGGAGATCAATCTGCTCTTCCCGACTTGGGAGTTCAATGATCAGTTGCATGCAATTGGTCTCTGTTTTCCGGCGTGTGGGTGCTTGGTTGGAACCAAAAGTGTGCTTCGTGCTGTCGAACAGCCGTTCTACATGCTCCAGGATCTCAGGTTCTTCCTTCAGTTCCGAGAGTGGTGCGAGTTCTTCAAGAATCAAAGTACGGTCCAGTCGTTCTCCCTGACGAATGATGACTTTTTCGACATCAATCCAATCCTGCGGACGACTGGCGAACGCTTTCAGCACAATCAGGTCTTCCGCACTGCCTGTTCGAATGTTGCGTCGACCTGGCGTACCCCAGAGCGAGGATCGTTGTACAATTCGTCCTTCAAAAGGGCAGTGGGCATGAGATAAGGAGTCATCAGTTCTTCGTTCGAAGCATACGGTTTTTGGTTCTTGGTGCGTAATTTCTGCTGCTCATCAGTGGGTAGTGCTTAGAAGCCTGCTTTCCTTCTCGACACTGACTATCCACTGATTCGTTCAATGATGTGAGGCAGCGAGACCTTTAAAAAAACGACTGCCACAAGCAGCAACACAAAACTGGCTGCGGTGACGAGGGCAAATGCCGTGTACATAGGCGGTTCACCGCCGATCAGCCAGGAACGACTTGTTACGAAAAGCGAAGTCGCCGGGTTGATGATCATCAGACGATAACCCCATCCCGATGGCGGTACCGGAAAGATCACCGGAGTCAGAAAAAAGGCAAACCGAAGTCCCAAATGGATCGCGCGCCCAAAATCACTAAACAGCGCTGTCATCGGGACCACGATGAGTCCCAGTGCCGTGCCACAAATCATGGTCGCAAGTATTCCCAGCGGAAACAGCAGCATGCTGGCTGTCCAGGGAATTCGATAAATCAGCAGAAACGGAACTACAAAAATCGCAGTGGCTGCTGTATTGAGCAGCGACTTTCCAAACGCCGTCAGAACCAGTGACTCGTGAGGAAAATTGACTTTTGCGAGCGTTCCTCGCGCCTCGTCAACGATGCCCATCGCCCCGACAATCGACCCGTTGAAGGCCGTCCACAGCACGGTTCCGGTAAAGACAAACAGTGGATAGGGAACACTCCCGGAATCGATGCTGACGACATTCGCACCGTTCAGGAATACCCAAACCAGCGTATTGGCCAGTGCCGGAAGCAGCAACCACAGATAGCCTAGAAAACTCTGCCGGTACGTGGCTCGCGTATCGCGCAAAAACATTCGCCATGCCAAGCCGCGCGTAAAGGACCAGTCCCGGCCGATCGATCGAATCGCATCCGCAAACGCCTCAAGCCCATCGTGGGGCGTGATGATCCGTTCAGACAAAACTGTTTCTGGCGTATTGGTGGAAGACAACTTTGAGCCGATGGGTTAACTGGGGCTAAGAGAAAACTCGCATTCTGGACAATACCAGCAATGCCCAAATTCTGCGCAAACTTCGTTCCCTTGGGTGCCCTGCGGTGGTCCCCAACACACGACAACCATCTTCACGACACACCGTGATCATGGGAATGACAGCATCCACCAAAAAACATGTTTGTGGTATCCACTGATACTTCGACGTTGCCGGTTAGTCAATAAACTACTGCCAGAGACTCATCCATGATCACCGGCAGTCGCAACACCAACCATTTATTTATAGCAAAGAGACCATGCAATGTGGACATATGAACCCATAAAAATAGTCACAGAACACAGCCATAGCGATTGAATCGCTTTTGCCGATGACATCGACTGGAGCCGAATCAGGCCGCCAAATTCGGAGATCATCAAGGTTCCGACTTCTGCTCGGAGCCTTTCGTTGCGGGGATCACACTGAAAACCCCGCCGGTTCTGAGCCAGCGGTTAATTGCCTGCGCTGCCGTCTGGTGTCCGGCTGTGTTCCAGTGGCCATCGATTTTCCAGTACAGGCGAACCGAGTTAGTGGCAGCGTCGCGAAATGTCTGAGTCAGATCGAGCATTGGTACACTACAGGCCGCTGACCATTCGGCCAGCTGCTTTTGAATCTCTGTTTCTTTAATCAACCATTCTCGTCGAATGTGGCAGCCCGTCGCAACCCACGGATTCTGATCCGAATGGCTTTCAGGATCGTACTGAAAATGCGTCGGAAGCAGGACAATCGCCACTTCAACGCCTGAATGACGGCAACGGCTGACGAGTTCTGACAGGATATGGCCGGCTGTCTTCCAGCGGCGTAGTGCGCTCGGCGTATTCATGTCGATAGAGTCGGTCCAATAGCCAGGATTGAGCAAGCCCTGCGAAAGAATAGAGCCATTGAATCGACTCTCATTCACGGCGGCTGCCAGTTCATGCGGCACCGACGACATCCATTCTCGAATAGCCCCTTCGTTCATTCTCCGTGCACGAGCAACTTCCGCAATTGTTCCAAGAAAATCATTTGTCCGTGTCTTCTGGTCTTGTTCAGCGGAAGACTGCAACAGCTCAATTTGCGTGTTGATGCAGGGCCAGAGCCCGTGCAGAATCCTGCGAGTCCGCGAGCGGGGTCGCGGTGGATGGTGCATGAACGGTGTTCGAAAAAGCTGTTCGGCCGTATTTGAAACGTCATTGACAAAAAAACAAATGAGCAGTGCATCCGGTTGGTATTTCACTCCGACTTTTACAAACAGGTTACCGTATTCTAACGGGCCTGCTCCGCTAAGGCCGCCATTGATAAAATCAATTCCACCTCCGTCATTTTGAAAGGATGCTTCCAGCAGATGGGTGAACCTCGCACCGGCATCTACCCCGTCGCCCTCCGTAAAGGAGTCGCCGGCAACAAAGACTCGACGTCGTCCGGGGGCTTTTATGAGGGGTATGTTGTGGTACCGCAGGCCCTGATCATTTGTCTGAAATCGATAACTGAATTCCAGCTGGACTCGCTGCTGCTGCAAACCCGCGGGGTGTGAGACAACCTCCGGTATTTCGGGTGGGGATCCGATCATTCCCATAATTCGGTCGACCGCGAAAGATGTCAGCATCGCTGCAGCAATTGCCATCATCAATCGTGCAGCCCAGCGCCGTGTGGGATTCTTAAATGCTCGTGCTAACAGAAACATAAATCGCTATATCAAATAATCGCAGTGAATTGCCCTCGGCGCTGGTATTCGCCTTATCCAATACGTCAATCGTAAACTGCTTCCGATCCGGATGTCGACTGGAGAACTTCAGACGCTTCCAGCTGGCACATACCGAATCGAGGTACTCATCAATCCTGAGTTAGGCGTCTCGATCAGGAGACTCCTGCAACCGTCATGGATTGAAAGGGTCAAATCGAGGTTCAGAACAGAGGCTTTGTACTATCGCCGAATGCCGACGCATTGAGTCCCATCCGGTTAAGCATCGAAAGATACAGATTGCAAAGAGGTTGCGTCTGGTCGGAAAAAACGAACTGTGTGCCTGCAGGAATTCCACTGTTTTTGCCACCTGCCAGAACGACTGGCAAGTCATCAGGATCGTGCCGGTTTCCATCTGACATTCCGGATCCAAACATCAGCAGGCAATAGTCCAGAAGCGTGCCTTCGCCTTCGGGCACTTGCCGCAAGCGATGCAGCAGATCTGCAAATTGTTGGACGTACCAGCGGTTAATCCACTGATATTGCCGAATTTTCACGGGATTCGATTGGTGGTGCGAAACAGTATGGTGCGGTTCCGTGATGCCGGATTCCATCGAAAACACCTGCTGGGAGGTGTCGTTCGCCATCATGACCGTTGCGGAGCGAACAGCGTCACAACGGAACGCCAGCACCAGCAGGTCCAGCATGACAGACAAATGTTGCCCAAAATTCTGTGGTGTTGTTGGACGCTGCATCAGTCCGGATTTCAACAGCTGCAGCGACAGATGCTGCGGATGCTTGTCCAGAAAACGCACTCGGGATTCCATCGTATCAATAGCGTCCAGGTATTCATCCAATTTCAACGCGTCATCTCGTCCAAGGCGGCGACTGATCCTTCGGGAATCTTCCAACACGAAGTTCAGCAGGCGACGCGAGCGACGCAGATCCTGTTCATTCGCAGCATTGCGCCCAAACAGACGGTCAAATACGGATTCCGGCGAGACTTGTGGCAAGACTGGACGATGCAGGTCCTGCCATGAAATACAGCTGCCATAGAGCAGCGTGACTCCGTTGGCGGGATCGATTCCACCCAAAATTGGTTCGACTCCGAGAACCAGGCTGTGCATAGGCGTTTGGCCAGCGAAATTTGCGGCGATTCGCTGATCGACTGAGATTCCACCAGCACTGAAGTTGCGGCCGGTCGTGGAGGAAACCGGCATTCCGGTCAGGAAGTTAGCGGTCTTGTGGGCATGCCCATCGAGTGTGCGACTATGCGGTTTGTCGAGGCCGCAGAAAACGGCCACATGATCTTTGTGTGGAGCCAGCGGCAGCAGCGTTGGGCTGAGTTGCAGTGGTCCGGTACCGCCGGGAGGAGTCCAGTCCGGCATCCACGCCCCATTGGGAAAATGCAGAAAAGCAGAACGCAAGGGGGGACGAGCGTTTTCTCTGGCGCCTGTCCTGGCTTGCAGCGATGGAAGCCAGGGCAGCGGCAGTGCCAGTCCCGAACCACGAAGGAATTGTCGACGAGAGTTGGTCATGGTTGTGTGGCGTGTACCGGATTGAGCAGAGAGAATGCGAGAACGCTGAAATTTCGAGAGAGCGACTCTCAGGGACTTGTCGTTGGCAACTGGCGTCTCTGCTGAAACAGATCGCTCAGCAGGATGCTGTGAATCAACGCCCGACTGGTACCGCCAGAAGCTTCTGTCCGGTTGACTATTTCTTCAAGCAGGCAATGTTCCCCCGCAGATAGTTCTCGCCCGATCGCGAAACCCGTAAGTTTCCGTCCAAGGTGCAGGAGCCATTGGCGGCGTCTGGCCAGCACGGCCTGCCGCAATCCAGCAACACCGTCTATCTTCGTCCCATCGGGCAGGACTGCGGCCACGTCAATAGTCTGGCCTTTTTCCATTCGTCGAAATCGCCCAACCGAATCAAACTCCTCGAGAGAAAATCCCAGCGGATCCATCAACTGATGGCAGGCTCGACAGTTTGGATTGCTCCGATGCTGCTCCAGCTGCTGCCGCAGTGTCAGGTCCGGATGTCCGGCTTCTGTTTGTTCAAAGGCCGGCACATCAGCTGGTGCGGGCAGTACAGACTGACCAAGGATACGATCAAGAATCCAGCGTCCTCGGAGCACCGGGCTGGTGCGCGACGGATATGAGTTCGTGGCAAGGACTGCGGTCAATGTCAGAATTCCCGCCACGGGCTTTTCTGATGTCGTCAATTGAGCCCACTCATCTCCACCCTTCCATTCTATGCCGTGAAAACTTGCTAATTCCTTGTTGCTCCAGACATAGTCGGAGGTAAACAGCTCTTCGAGTGGGCGATCTTCGCAAAATATGGCAGAAATAAAACGAGCGGCCTCCTGCTTCATCAGATCAGCCGTCTGCAGAGAAAAGCCGGGGTATTGATTCGCATCACGAATAATTCGCTCGACCTGGTCTATTCCCAACCACTGCAATCCAAATCGAGTCCCTAAACGGTTCGCTCTCTCATCGGCCAGCATTCTGTCAGCCTGACTCATGATTTCGTAATCCTTGAGTCCGCCTGATTCGACAAGGTTCATGAGATCATCGTCAGGGACTGAAGACCACAGGAAAAAGGCCATACGGGCTGCCAGTTCAGACTGTGAGATTCGAGTCGGGGCGGGCTGCTCCGGGACCTCTTCAAGCAGGTACAGAAACTGAGGCGAAAGAAGGACTGCTGCCAGAACTTCGGCAATAGCATCTGCCGGCGAGAGCCCTTCCGCAATAACAGCATTGAACATAGCGACGAGACGCCCCAAATCTTCATCAGAGGGCGTCTTGCGCCATGCTCGCCTGAGGAATCTCTTTAGTTCGACGGGCAGAGTGCCAGTATCACTCAGCGATGCACGATAGAGCGCATCCGCAGGAAACTGGAGCTCATCATCCGGGCGGATCATCTGTTGCCGTTTCAACTTCCATTGTGTGACGGCATCGTCAACAGTAGCAAAAAATGACTCGGCCGTGGAAGACGACATGATGAGCGTGCCGGCAGCCGTGTCGAAGCCTTCGCCTCCCGCTCCTTCCGATGGTGGCAGGAGATCAACACGGGGCTCTACGCCCAACAAATCATTGATACAGTACACGAACTCGCCTCGGTTCAACCGCCGACCGACAGGAATGTAGGACAGCAATTGTCGCCGACCATCGCCATTCAGCTGTTTGCTGCAGTCCTGCTTATCTGGCAATTCTCTGATCCAGTGCAGGATTGCTCGACGGTTCTTTACATCCAATGCTTCAGCATCCGGAGGCGGCATGGTGCCGCTCTGAAGTGCTGCCTCAACGGGCTTCCATAGGCTGGCCACCTTCAGAAGATCTTCTTTTGATGGAGATTGCCACGATGAAGAGGAATGACAGCCATAGCAGTACTGCGAAAGTAGTGGCTCAACGGCGTGAGTGAATTCCGTTTTCAGAAAGTTATCCTGGGCGCTCAGCTGTCGCTCCCGCAGGTGTTGCCGGACCCATGTCACGGACTCCGGGCTGGCATTGACCTCAGCAACTGATACTGCGTCCATCGACAGCAGGCTTCGCTTCTGAAAAACGGCCGGGCGTCGGTCACCGGCCAGCAGTGCGGCCTCTTCATAGGCGGCGGCGTCTCGCAAAGGCGATTCGTGAGAATCCGCTGTGAGTTGCTGAAAAAACAAGAGAGACTGATCCCAACTCTGCAGTTCCCTGTACGCTTCGCCCATCGTGAACAGTTTCTCCTGCGCAAGTGGACCGTCGTCTGAGAGTTGCTCCAGAAGCTCAAGTGTCTGGCGCGGATCTCCTTTCGCCAGTGCCTCTCTGGCCGCGATCACTGCATGCTGCTGTTCTGCGACCGGCCGCATGGCAAGTTTCCAGACGTCCGCTGCAGGCAGAGCACGAGTGAAGACAGCCGCTTCGCCCAGGTCGAACCGCAATGCCCCGGCGCCGTTTCCAGTATATCCGATTCGGAAGCGACTGTGGTTGCGTGCTTCCGAAAACTGGCGATCCCAGACGGCCACCGAAGAAAGGAGGCCGTTGACGTAGAGCCTGACCTGGTTACCGTCCCAGGTGGTGGCGACATGCGTCCAGACTTCCGGGGTAACTCGCGTCAGAGAAACGGCGAAGACAGCTCCAAACAATTGTTGTTGCCCAAACTGAACTGAGAGAACACCTGCGGGCTGTTGAAGCATCACGGCAAATCCCTCATGCACACCACTTCCGAGTGCCATGAGTGTGCTGGCATTTGCATCATTGGCCCCGACGATACTTCCCGCACTGTGCCATCGAATCCAGGCTTCCGCCGTAAAGCCGTCTCCCGCATCGAAAACCGCAGTTTCCATGGGGTGCTGGTCCAGCTGCAAAGCCGCGAGGCCAGAAACATGTGCAGCGCAGGTGTTCGGCGTTTCAGTCAAAGCATCTGAAAACTGGAATTTCGAAAATCCTGACGCTAAATTTACGAAGCATTGATCCTCCGAGTCAATCGGCAACAGTCCATAGCGGATCAGACTGCTGTCACCAAAACGGACAGCACTTGCCGCGGCCCATGCAGTTCCGTTTCGCCGCATGAGATCGGCGTGCAGGCGAGATCGTTTGCCGTCGAGGACTGCAAGTATCGCCAATACTGCCACGCAGACTGTGAAGACGAACACTAATCGTGTTCGCAAAGCAAACCGTGTCCTTCCAGGCTGCTGAGGTTCGGCGACCATCAAAGCAAATCCCAGCTGCCACCTCGGCCTGCTGAAATGGAACGATCCGCTGTTCTGAAAGTATGATTCATATTTTCGGGAGTTCGCACGCGATCTCGATTTGGCCACGGCATCTCAAAGCGGCTTGAGTAATCGTCCGGTACTGTCGCCGAATCTTTCAACTCTGAGGCCCATGCAGTCCAGCATGGAGACATACAAATTGCACAGCGGCACCGAACCGCTCGCTGCCGCGATATGTTGGCCCGGCTGCAGCAATCCGCCAGCGCGGCCTGCAAGCAGGATTGGCAAATTGTCAGGATCATGGCGATTGCCGTCCGACATGCCGGAACCGAACAACACCATGCAGTTATCCAACAAGGTGCCCTGCCCTTCGGGAATGGCTTTCAGTCGTTGAATGAAGGCTACGAACTGTTCAACATACCACTGATTGATCTTCTGATACTGAGCAATCTTGTCGGGATTGTTTTCGTGATGTGATAATTCGTGATGTTCGCCTTTGACTCCGTCAATAAACGAGAAACTCTGATTTGAAAGTCCCGTTGCCAGCATCAATGTGGCGACTCGA
The DNA here is from genome assembly GCA_031424595.1 of Planctomycetota bacterium. Lineage (GTDB taxonomy): Bacteria > Planctomycetota > Planctomycetia > Planctomycetales > Planctomycetaceae > SXXK01. The sequence continues at coordinate 17,008 of JANPHT010000015.1, read as the reverse complement.
GTCAGATCCGTGCGGAATGCCAGCACAAGCAGATCCATCATGATATTGATATGGTCACGAAAATCCGTCACCTGCCCTGGCCTGGCCGCAAGAATCTGATCCTCAGAAAGAGAAGAACGCTGCTTCCAATCAGGATATTGACTGGAAAACTTCAGGCGATTTTCGATCGCACGTACTGAATCGAGATACTCGTCCATCTTGTGTTGGTCGTCGCGGCCAAGGCGACCGCGCAATCGGCGAGCATCTTCAAGAACGTAGTCCAATAGATAGAGCGACGCTCCACTTTTTCGACTTTTCGCGTCCTGTGTCGGTCTAAACAGGGACTCATAAACAACTCGCGGATCAATCTCCGGAGTCACCGGCCGCGATTCAGATTCCCACGAGATATAGGAGCCATAAGCATGAGTATATCCTACGCTGCGATCCACGCCGGTCATTACCGGATAGATGCCTAACACTAACGATGGCACGGGTGTCAGTTTGCTGGTCTCCTGGGCCATCAGCTGGTCAACCGAGATTCCCCCGGCACTGATATCTTTGCCTGCTGTCTTTCGGACCGTGAGCCCAGTCAGGAAATTGGCCGTCTTGGAATAATGCCCGTCACCGTCATGGCTATGCTTCTTATCGAGTCCGGTGCAGACAAGAACATCCTCTTTGACCGGTGCCAAGGGCCTGAGACTGGGACTCAACTCATAGTTTCGCCCTGTGCTCTGAGGAACCCAGGCCTGTTCCCAGACCCCATTGGGAAAGTGCATGAAGACAGATCGAATCGGAGCAGTAGTTGTCTCGTTTTCTGCTCCACCAGCCTTCCGAAAAAAGGAGGGTAGCCATGGCAATCCGAGACAAACGCCAGAGCCTCGAAGAAACCCGCGACGAGTGGAATTCTGAGATAACGATTGTGTCTGTTTCATATGTCCAATTTTCCCTGACTGCGACGCGGGGTAAAACAACAGGGCCAAGTCCGTTTAGTGCGATGTCGACCATGAAACGAGGAGTGTTGACTCAGAAAAGAGGTCAGGAACCAATAGCGCAGCACCCTTCGGGCCATTTGGCTATTGGTTGCTGGCCTCGTTTCTAAGCCTTCGAAACACATCCCGTGCGATGAATTGGTCGAGAAGAACAGGCATCATCATAACCCGATGCATTTGAAAGGGATTTGTGGACTCGCGGCGAGAAATGCCAGAACTCGATCCCTCACTAACGTTTCGAGCTGTGATCAATGCACATCGCGCAGCGTCAAAACTGACTCTTCAGGTTGCCATCAAATCAATAGCTTGCCAGTTCATTACTGCTGGTGAAGACTTGGCAGATGTCGGCCGGGAATGAGCGAACTCAGTTTATGGCGCGGATGGCTTGTAGTAGCGATACTGAAACGCATAGCTGCGACAGATCTCTTCGATCAGGACAGAAGATTGGTTGTTGTGCTCTCCAAGTTGCCGCAGACAACGATCGACGAGGCATTCATCAAATTCATCAAGCCCGCGCCCCAACGCAAACCCAATCAGTTTTCTCGTTAAATGGCGATAGAACTCCTGTTCCCGATCCAATAATGCCTGTTTGAGTCCTTCCGGTCCGACAATTTTTTCTCCCGACGGCAGTTCACCCGACGCATCAATGGTGAACCCGTGCTCAGATTCCCGCCACCGTCCAATCGCGTCATAATTCTCAAGGCAGAAGCCGAGGGGATCCATGGTCTGGTGACAGGCGGCACATTCCGGCTGCGCACGATGACGTTGCAGTCTTTCACGCATAGTGAGAGGTTTCATCGGATCGCTGCTGGCATCAATGGAAGGAACGCCAGCGGGAGGCGGGGCTATGTAAGTCCCGAGCAACTGGTGCATGATCCATTTCCCTCGCAAAACGGGACTTGTGCGATGCCCGAACGAAGCGGCGGTCAGAACGCTGCCCAAAGTCACGACACCACCTCTCCGACGATCGGTGAGTGAGACGACTTGCCATGATGCCTCTGGTTCCAGATCCACGCCATAGTGCTGTGCAAGCCGGCCGTTAATCACCATCCAATTGGCATCGATCAGCTCACGAATTGATCGGTCTTCCTGAAATACTCGAGTCACATAACGGATCGCTTCCTCGCGAAGATCGTCGCTCAGCTGTACTGAGAACTCTGGAAAAATCCCCGCATCAGGTTGTCGATCGGATTTCCCCTGCAGAGCGAGCCACTGGAGACCAAACGCTTCACCGAGCGCACGTGCTCGAGGATCCCTGAGCATTCTCCGAATCTGTTCACGCAGGACTTCATCGGAATAGATCGCTTCGGAATCGGCCACCGCCAGCAATTCTTTGTCAGGCACGGAAGACCATAGAAACAATGCCAGCCGCGTGACCAGTTGATGCGGCGTCAGACGCTGAATCTCGGCTGCACCGGGTTCCGCTTCCACCACGAACAAAAAGTTGGGTGAGACCAGAACCGCCTGAGTTGATTCAGAGATCGCCTGCACAAAGGAGCTACCGTTCTCGAGTGAGTGGCGAAACAATTTTTCAAGGCCATCGATTTCACTGACCTCAATCGGTCGTCGCCATGCTCGCCGAGCAAATCTCGCAAGAATCTGCCGGGCTGCCTCAGGATCACTAGAATTGGAAGTCGGAGCCAGTGACTGCGGAAGTACATCCAGAATCCTTCGATCAGCGAAATTCGCTTCGCTGAGGTCACGAGCGAGCGATCGCTCCACTGCTCCGCTGGCAGCGCGCAGGTAGGTCTCCACATGTGCGGTCGAGGTGAACAGGACATCGCCGACTGTATCAAAGCCTTCTCCGCCAGAACCATCCTGCGGAGGAATTTCTGACTCAGTCAGCGACACGCCCAGCAGATCTCGGATGGCATTGGAGTATTCTGTCCGGTTCAGTCGGCGACTGAAGACATGGCCCTGAAAATGACGTTGATTTTCCTCCGTTGCCAGCTCTTCACAGAAAGCTGATCGCGGCCTTGATTCGGCCCATTGCTCCACCAGCAGGACCTCAGTCTCTGTGAGCGGGGGACGACCGGGAGGCGGCATTTCACGGCGATGAATTCGAGCGGTTACCTGTTCCCAGACAAATCCATCTTCCGCGGCCCTCTCGCCGTCCGAGAACCGCTCAAGACTCAATCCGCCTTCGGCCCGTTTTTCGTTGTGACATTCCGCGCATCGCCGTTCCAGCACCGGACGAATCTCTTCGTCGTACCGCGTCATCCAATGGCCAGCATTAAGATTCGCCTGCGCGTGTCGAAACGCATCGAGTGCTCGATCATATTCCGGAGATGACTGACACAGGCGATAATGATCAATGGAGTCTTTTTCGAGATTCGTTTGCCACGGCTGATAGGTGTCGATCGCCACCCCTTCGCGCAGCATAATTGACTCCAGCAAAGCCGCGTTGCGACAGTAGTCCGGGGAATCTGTCGCCGCAGCCACTTGCGAAAACAAGATCAGGGCGCGTTCCGAATCCTTCTGCTCACGAAGACACTCCGCCGCGCGGCACGATGCGAGTAACTGCAGGTCTCGTGGTAATGTGGAATCAACCGACAATGCTTCATAGCCCGCCTGTGCCTCGGAGAATTGGTTCGCAATCAGTTTCGCACCGGCATTTCTGAACTGTTCCTGTTGGGCCGGCAACAGTGGATGCTGAAACCATGCGTGAGTCAGGATTTCTTCTGCTGTCAGGGTTCTGTCGAAAACAGCAAACTCGTCAATCTCAAACCGGACAGATCCCAGCCCATTGCCAACGTAGCCGATTCGAAGTTTGCTGTGAGACTTCGCCGGGTAGAATTCACCAGCGTAGGGAGTGTGGCCCGAGAGAACTCCATTGATGTAAAGGCAAACATGTTTGCCATCCCACGTGCAGGCCACGTGGGTCCAGACGTTCGGAGGCACTCGACTCATTGAGGCAACACCGACGGGCGGCTGAGGTTTCGGACGCCCCATTTCGAAGACCAGTGAATTGCAGGGATAAAGCATCACCAGACGCCATCCCACCCAAACACCATCTCCGACCGCGACAACCGTTCCTTCAGACTCTGTGTTGCCGCCGTACTGCATTCCTCCACCAAGGTGGCGGACCCACATTTCCACACTGAAACTTCGATTCTCCACCTGATGCGGACGTGATTCGAGCGGCATCTGGTCCAGCCTCACCGCACGTTTTCCCGGCCACCGCCCTTCCACCATGCGGAAAGCTGGTTCACCCGGTGCGGTTTCTGTGGCTGCGATCGTCAGATCATTGCTCCATCCAGCATGGCTCTCAAAACGCCCCACGGAACTTTGCAGATCCTGAAATGAGTAATACCGATTGATCGCCGGATCACTCAGAATTTTCTCGCGATGAGCCTTCCATTCCCTGGCAAAGCGACCGTCAGCCGGGAACTCCGCCGGACGGAACGTCCAGACAATGCTTAATCCCGCCACACAGATCAGGAACACTGCGAATCGTATTGATCTTCTGCGATTCAAGGTTGAGTGGCTCGCCAATGTTTTACCCAGTGGTCCCGAAAGATCTCTCGCGTCTGCAGGTGCAGAGCCACGATGCTGGACTCCGTTTCACTATCCAGCACATCTTCGTACGGGACAAGCACCTGACATTGCCGAACCCTGGCAACGCCACTTTTTCTACCCTTTTTGCCCCCGAATCGGGATTCCAATAATTGCCAAAAGTCTCTGCTCGCGGTTGCGGCTGTCGTATAATCTCTGGCGTTAACGGGATCGCCATCATCAAAAAACAATGAGAACACAAGCATTGCGGAGTGAGTTTCACTTTTCTTCAAGTGAGCCACAATACAGGGCCAGTCCGCTGCCTGACTATTGCCATCAGCAGTGCGTTTATCGGTCACGGTCCAGCCAATCCCCTGATAACACACTGTCAGATCGTGCCAATGCATGAAGTTGGCCTGATCAAGAGTGACTGTGCTGTTCAAGTCCTGGATCGTGTAATTCCAGCGGTGAGTCCACCAGTACTGGCCTTGCGGAAGTTGTTCAGGGGACTGAACTTCAAAGGCGGCGAATTTCCAATCACCGATCTGCTGTGGCAATGCATTCCGCGACAAAGAAATATCGCCTCGCGCAGGCCCCGGTGGCTGATTGTCCTCGGCCTGCTTGTTCAAAACCTGCGTGAAGACTGTTCCGGCGACGACGACCAGAAGCCAGTAGCCGACTCGAGTTTTTTTGGGCCGAGCAGGCTCGGCTGAAGAACCAGTGACTGGTGCGGCTGTCTGAGTCATTTCGAGGCGGTGAAAGTCTTCCCGGAAACCCGGCCTATTGCGATCTTTGAATCTTCGTCAACCATCATGCAGATCAATTCTTCGAAAGTCACCGTACGGCACCATGCAAGCTGGCGTTCAGCCTTAGCTGGGTTTCCGAGCAGCTCATGGGCGTCCGCCGGGCGGTTAAAACGCTTGTCGATCTTAACGTAATCCTGCCAGTTCAGGCCAACATAACTGAAGGCAACCTGCAGCAGATCGCGAATCGTGTGAGACTCCCCGGTGGCCAGCACGTAATCATCGGCTTTGTCCTGCTGCAGCGTCAGCCACATGGCATGGACGAAATCTTTAGCATAGCCCCAGTCTCGGGCCGAATCGAGATCTCCCAGGCTGACGGACTTTTGTAACCCAGCTTTGATGCGAGCCGCAGCGAGCGTCACCTTGCGAGTCACAAAATTCTCACCTCGTCGAGGACTTTCGTGGTTGTAACAGATCGCGTTGCAGAAAAAGAGCCCATGGGCTTCGCGATAAATTTTTGTCATTTGTGTCGCAAAGGCTTTGGCGCAGCCATACGGTGAATTGGGATTGATCGGTGTCGACTCATCCTGAGGACTAACTGTTGGCGTGCCAAAGATTTCACGGCTGCTGGCGTGTAAAAACTTTGGAGGACTCGGCAGGTCTCGCAGGATTTCCATAATCCGGAGACTGCCCATCGCGGTCAGGTCACATGTGCTTTCAGGGATCTCGAAACTGAGTCCCACATGGGACTGCCCAGCAAGATGATAGAATTCCGTGGGCCGCACTTTGTTGATGATGCGGCGAATTGAGGTGGTATCGGACAAGTCCGCGTAGTGCAGGAACAGCTTCTTCTCATAGACATTGTCGTCGCCATAAAACGACTGCAGACGAGACCGTTCCAGAGTGCTGCTGCGGCGTACGATGCCGTGGACTTCATAGCCTTTTTCCAGAAGCAGTTCGGCGAGATACGAACCATCCTGGCCTGTGATACCCGTAATCAAAGCGATCATAGTTAGAAGTCGTCAGGAAGCAGTCGTTAGTTGGCAGGAAGCGAAGAGTTGGTCTTTCGCAGAAACGCAAAGTCATCTGCAATTACTACTGATATCCTACCCCTCAGGATCATCGATAAGTTGCTGCAGACGTTCGGCATGTTGTGGAGGAAGTTTGTCCAACCAAGTGGCGTCGATCAGACCGACGCTCAGCATGTCCAGCAGATGCACTTGATCCTTCCTGCGAAAAGAATTCAGCTTCATCTTTAAGAGGGCCAGCAGACTCACAACATCATAGTCATCGGCAGAATCGATCTCCGTCACATCGGCCGACGGCAGGACATATTCCGGGCGAACTTTTTCAGCCGCATAAAGCAGGCGAACCGCATCACGAGGACTTCCCTCCGGGCCATCGATAAAACAATCGACACCCATCAGTTCATGATTAACAAGCCCGATGGATTCCAGAGCAATTTTGACACGATCAAAGTCAGTGCGTCGCACAAGAATATCCACGTCCCGCGTATTCCTGACTGCGGCACGATCCACTCGAGCCACCCACGCGGCCACCGCATTTCCTCCGGCTACCGCATACGGAATGCCTGCAGCCTTCAAGGCAGCAGTGGCCCGTAATGCTCGCTCACGGACAGCTTCCACGGCTTCGATCATCCTCTGCCACGAAAAGGGTTTTAGCTCAATAGACATAACGAGGCACTGGTCAGACAGTGATTAGTCAATCGCAAAAATGATTCACATCAAAACACTTTGGAAACCGCCTTGATGTTGACATTTACCAAAGTGACCGTGTCATCGTTCCTGCCACGTAAGCCCCGCTGCGGTGGAGAAGGGACTGTTTGTTACATCCTACTTCCTACTTCCTATAGCTTCGCCAAAACTGCTTCCTGGCGGGCCAGTACCAGGTCATGATCGACCATCAGCTTTGCCAATCCAGCGAGGTCGGTGGTTGCGGTCCAGCCGAGTTTTTCTTTCGCCTTCGTGCAATCGCCAAGCAACAGATCCACTTCCGCTGGGCGGAAATATCGAGCGTCGATCTCGATATACTTCTTCGGATCAAGATCCAATTGAGCAAAGACCAAGTCCGCGAACTCCTGAACGGTCTGTGTTTTTCCTGTGGCGAGTACAAAATCATCTGGTTCCGCATGCTGCAGCATCTTCCACATGCCTTCAACGTAGTCCTTGGCATAACCCCAGTCACGCTTGGCTTCGAGATTCCCCAGGTAAAGCTTTCCCTGCAGGCCCAGCTTAATTCGAGTAGCTGCGCGAGTGATCTTGCGAGTCACAAAGGTTTCGCCACGGCGAGGACTTTCATGATTGAACAGGATTCCATTCACCGCAAACATGTCGTACGACTTGCGGTAGTTCACCGTCTGATGAAAGGCGAATACTTTCGCACATCCATAAGGACTTTGAGGCTGAAACGGTGTCTTCTCGGTCTGCGGAGTCTCCAGAACTTCACCGTACATTTCACTGGACGACGCCTGATACACCTTGACCAGCTTCTTCTTGTTCAGCTGACGGGCAGCCTCCAGAACATTCAACGCACCCCCACCGGTCGACTGAAATGTGTAGACGGGCTGATCGAAGGAGACCCGCACGTGGCTCTGAGCACCGAGGTTGTAGATCTCATCCGGCTCAATATCCAAAATCAGATTCGTCAGACTCTGTCCATCCGTCAGGTCGCCATAATGCAGCGACAAACGCAGTCCACTCTGATGTGGATCCTGATAGATATGATTGATACGTCCGGTCGTGAACGTACTGGCTCGTCGAACCAACCCATGAACGTTGTAACCTTTTTCCAGCAGGAGTTCCGCAAGATAGGAGCCATCCTGACCTGTGATTCCGGTGATAAGCGCGGTCTTTGTCATGGGCGAGTGTGTGATTCGAATTGTTGAAAGGTGAATAAAAGACGGTCAATCGGCCAAACGGAGATAACAATCAGAGATTGGGTCAGAAACAACAAAAAGTCAGCCAGAACGTAGTTGTTGCGAAGCGGTGGCTGCCAGAAAATCCTGATATGCGGCCAATAATCCATCCCTCAAAGAAATCTGCGGCGACCAACCTGTTGATTTGATCAGACTGATATCGCTCAACTTTCGTGGAGTTCCATCCGGCTTCGAAAGGTCGTTTTCAATAATCCCCGTGTAGCCGATCACATCGGCGATGAGTTCCGCAACGCCTCGAATAGAGATCTCGTACCCACTGCCGATGTTGACCAGATCAGGCGGATCGGCAAGTTTCAGGAGATGCACAATTCCTGCAGCCAGATCATCAACATGCAAAAATTCTCTGAGTGGAGTCCCTGACCCCCAGATATTGACGCTGGGAGCATTCGCTGTTTTCGCTTCATGAAACCGTCGAATCAATGCCGGCAGCACGTGACTGTTTTCGGGATGGTAATTGTCGCCTGGGCCGTACAAATTCGTCGGCATAGCGGAATGGTACAGCACTCCATACTGACGACGATAGAACTGACATAATTTGAGCCCGGCGATTTTAGCAATCGCATAGGCCTCATTAGTCGGTTCCAGCGGAGATGTCAGCAGACTGCACTCGGAAATTGGCTGTGGAGCAAGACGTGGATAAATGCAGGTGCTACCCAAAAACAGGAACTGCTGAGTCCCGGTCTGCCACGCCGCATGAACGGCGTGGGAAACCATTGCCAGATTCTGGTACAGAAACTCTGCAGGGTAGGTCTTGTTTGCATGGATTCCGCCCACTTTAGCAGCGGCAAACACGACAACGTCCGGACGGTTCGCGGAGAACCACCGATTCACATCCGCCTGACTTGTCAGATCGAGATCGGATCTTGCGGCCAGCAGCAAATTGGCACAGCCCTCCTCGCGAAGTCGCCGAACCACAGCAGCTCCGACCATGCCGCGATGGCCCGCCACAAAAACTCTGGAAGTCACCGAAAAAGTCATTGTGCCTGCACTTATCGTTCAAAACATGCTATCGCAAAGTCGAAAGAGTCGCCAACTGATATTGTCACTGTACTCAAGCCTCTACTGCCGTTCGTGCCGCGAACGCTTCCGCCTCAGGCAATTGCCGAAACCTCTTCATTAATTGACGGAACAATCTGATGATGCGAACAATCTGATGATGCGAACAGGCGGCCTGCAGATTTCACTTCTCGACATCTTCAACAAAAAGAACACAGGGTTCAGCAGGACTCGTGTCGGAAACAGACGCGGATGATTGCAAAATGATCCGTTCCGTCAAATCGCGTCAGGGGTTGTTGATCGCAGTTTTCAGCACGTTGCAAAACTTTGACGCCGACTTTTCCAGAGTAAACTCGGAAAGAGCCAACTTTCTTGCATTTCGGCCCATTTCAGTCAGTCGCATCTCATGGCTGGCGGCAAATCGAATGCCATCGGCGATCGCCTCTGGCGAGCCAGCCTGAACAGTGATTCCAACCTGATGCCGCACAGTCAACCTCGCCAATTCACTTTCAAGCGGGGCATTGGTCAGGTAGGGTCGTCCGGCGGCAAGAATGCCGTACAATTTACTGGGCATCAAACACTGACTTAGTTCACGAGTCAACGGTACGAGATGCAGGTCGGCGGCACTGAGACTCATCGCCAGCTCCGACTTCGGCTGATAATCAAAGAACTGCACGTTGACCAGTTTTTTTGTTCTGACCAGGTCAAGCAGTGTCTGTCTTTGAGAACCCTGACCGACGAAGGCGAATACAACCTGTGGCAGGTCGCTCAATAAATCGGCCGCCGCCACGAATTCTTCCAGTCGTTGAGTCAGTCCCAGATTTCCTGAATACATCACCAGAAACTTACTCTCAAACCCATGTTTGACTCGAAAACTGTTGTTCTCGAGTGGACGCACAGTCGTCGGATCTGACCAATTGGGGACAATATCAATCCTGTCACTTTCAACGCCACCGGAGATCAGCAGACGTTTCATGTCTTCACTCAACACCACCATTCTGTCGCACGAACGATAGATCGAGAAAAGTGACTTGCGGAGCTGGCGGACCATCCAGTTGTTTGGAACTTTTCCAAGTGCCACTGCGACATCGGGATAAATATCCTGCAGATACCCAACCATCTTGCAGCCTGTCCTTTTCTGCAGGCGAAATGCCTCGAAGGGGAGGAGAAACGGGTCCGTCTCAAAGACAACCACATCCGGCGCATCGCAGGATCGCAGAAATCGGCGTGTGGATCTTACGAAGGAAACATAATTCAGCGCCTTCAGCACCATTCGATGTTTAGAAAACTGAGTATGTGCCACTCGATGAATTCTGACTCCGTTCCGAAACGGTTCATTTTCCCAGGCAGTCTCATTCTGAGCAGTCCGAACCTGATTTGGCTGACCAGCGACGACGCTGACGTCGCATGACGCCTGAAGGTACTCACACAGTTCGGTCAACAACTGACCGGTCGCTTCCACATCCGGCCAGTACGATCGGTTGAGGAAGAGAATTCCGGGTCGGTGACTCATCAATCTGTATTTTCATACGCAACGGAGATCGCAATTTGCACGGTCATATTCACCAGATCTCCTGGTCGGAATGGGTGCACTTCGTGCCCCTGGGTGACATCACAGCGGAACCACCCATCAGTGACACATTACGTGTCGTCGGCTGAACAATCCTCGACAACGAATATTGACCTTGAACACTCACAAACATGGAGCTGATCCGGCGCCAATAGCAGTAGTCGGGGATCTGCTTAAGAATCGTTCGATAAATAACTGTCCGATATGAAGTGAGCGGCAAGACGCTCAGTTATTGTTCGAGCGACCCTAAGCAATGGAGACCTGTCGCGGGAAGATCATCAGAAATCGCCGCTCAAGCTGCGGCAGGCCGTGAGTTCCTCCGCTGATTTCCAAAGCTCTACGCCATTGCGGATTAGGTGACCGACGAATCCTTCAGATTATCTGATCCAGCCCCCGCGAGGTCACCGGCGTGATCATCGGCGTAATACTCTCGACCATCTTTGCTGCCGTACTGACCGTACTTGTAGTTGTAATTTTTGTAGTAGTATCGGTAGTCGGAGTAGCGATAATTTCCGTAGCCATAGGCATCCCGTTCTTCAACGCCGTTAATCACGATACCAGAGATTGTCGCCCCGATGTCACGCAGCTGCTCAATCGTTCGACGACCCAGATCACGCGTATGCCGACTGAGCCGCATGCAGATCAGTACGCCATCAACACGAGCCGCAACACCACACGGGTCGGTCACAGCGAGGACTGGCGGCGTATCAATGATGACGTACTCAAACTTTTCGCGAAGAACCTGCAGTGCCTGTTCAAACTGCGGCCGGGCAAGCAATTCAGCCGGATCTTTGGGACGCTTACCACACGGCAAAACGAAGAAATCCGGGACTTTTGTTTCCTGAATTGCATCATCCAGCTCTGCATCACCTCGTAACGCATCCACAAAGCCAACCTTATTGTTAACACCCGTCAGTTTATGCACTTTGGGACGACGAAAGTCACTCTCAACAAGGACCGTCCGCTTACCCGACTGAGCCAACGACAGGGCAAGATTCAAAGCCAGCGTTGACTTCCCATCGCCGGCCGCAGGACTTGTGACCGACAAGACTCGATGGCTGCCGCCAAAGGCACTGAAGCAGATTGCGGTGCGGACAGCTCGGTAAGCTTCTGCCGGCCGAGATCTGGGCAGATGCACAGAAACGGCTGTTCGATCCATCACACTGCCAGCCGGAACAGAGTTCAGTCGCTGTTCGGTAATGAACGGCACATGCCCAACAATAGGGACTCCAAACTCGCGAATGATGTCCTCCGGCTTGCGGAAACTGCGGTCCGCGACTTCCACCAGATAACCCAGCACCAACCCAACCATGGCACCAAGGAATCCGCCCATCCCCAGGAATGAAGACCTCACAGGATAAATCAGATACCCCGGCTGGGCAGGAGAAAGAATACTGGCCGTAATCCCGCCCATCCCCGCCTTGACCTGAATCTCACTGATCTGCAATGTCGTCTCGTTAAACAGCTTTGACAATCGTCCCATTTCGTTCTTGCGGTTTGTGTCTTCAATCTCCTCCTGCATCAGACCACGAGCCTGCGCCTCTTCTGCGGCAGCCAGGACCTTCAGGTCCGATTGCTGACGCTCAATAATCAATAATTCTTCACTCAGCGACTGCAAATACACGGTCAAAAAATCAGCTGCTGGCTCAACCTCTGAACCCGCTGGCACAGCCTGTTCCCCGGCAAGTTCTTTAAGGTGATTTCTTGTCATCTCAATCTGCATCCGAATCGTCTTCAGCTTGGGATGGTCGCTGCCAAGCTGCGCCGAAAGCAGAGCTTCTTCCTTGATCAGCGGAAACAGGGCTGACGCAATTCCCTGAGAAGGAGTCTCCGAAATTGCTGCACCGGGCGTCCTGCTCTCTGTGTACTTACCCACGAGAAGCATCACTGCCTCTCGAGAACCCCCTCGCTTGACCGCCTCGTCCAATTGTGTCAACTGTGCTTTTAATTCCGTCTTTTGCAACTCAAGTGCTGAAACCTTTTCCTGAGCGGCCATCGCTCGTGCCCGAAAAGGGTTATCCCCATTTGTATTCAGACGGGACTCTTCCCGAAACTTGCTGTAGTCATCTTCCGCCTTCTTCAACATCGTCAGGAACTCATCTCGCGCGGTTCCGAGGATCTCCTTCAGCTCCTCAGACGCATCCTTATAGTTCCCCTGCTGTGCAAACACATATTCTTCCGAGGCCGCCTGAACAATGCTTCGCAGATCATCAGGATATGTTCCGGTTGCAGACACCTGAATCACATTGGCAGAAAGATTCTTTGTGGAAATCATTCCGGCCATTCGGTTTATAGCATCGTCCTCGGACAATCCCTGCAAAAGCGGCAACTCTGAAAGCCCATGTTTCTGATATGCGGCACCCAGCGTTCTTTTGCTTTTCATGACATAATCAGAATCCGTCAAGTCTTTTTCGGCCAACATGGATGTCAATCGAGGGTCTGAAGTGCGATGAATGACCTGCACCCACGCCTCGGAACGGAACTGCGGCGTTTCTCGTTGGAACATCATGTAGCCGACAGCCACACCCAAAAGTCCAAACAGGATGACAAACGATTTGCGACGCTTGATAAAACCCAGCAGGTCTACGCTGCCACTCTGATCTTCGGCCGGCGTTGGCTGAACAAGCTGGTTTTCGTAGGGCATGCTGGGCACAGGTACAAACTCCTCGGGTTTTCATGGTCCGGTGACGCTGGGCTCCTCGCTGAACCACAATTCTTGCGTCTACTCTTCTATTGTGAGACGTTTTCGATCGGTAATCCACAACAGAGTCGATATTTCAGGAACTCCAGGAGCATCCCCTGTCATCGGAAAAACCTGGGGGATCTGGGAAAGTTTGCTGCAGGAAATCACCATTTTTCCGTTGCCAAAAATCAACACTATTCCGCTCAGCACAACCCGAACTGAACAAACGAACAAAACAAATGCCGCAGTGCAGCCCACGAGCATAGAAAGTCGGTACTACCGGTCCGAAGTGGGAGGTAACCTGACCAGCCTTTTCAGTGCCGCTTCGACTTGCAGGTCACCCCCATGCAAACTCCGAATTCGTAACCATTCGTCGTAAGCGTCTGCATTACGTCCTGCCAGTTCGAAAGTCGCCGCTTTTGCTTTTCTCACCTCAGAATTGTACGGCGATGAAAAAAGGTATTCGTCCAATGCGTTAAGGGCATCAGCCACCCGACCGCTTTCTGTGAGATGTGTTGCGCGGACCAAAGCCACGGCCTCCGTCATCTTTGGGCTTCGCTCCTCCCACAGCTGATCCGCTCGATCCAGCAGTGCCTGCCTTAAAAGCGGATGGGCTTTGCATTCAACCGCAGACTTCACGCAGGAGTCATACGTCTCCGGCAGCAGCCATTCAAATGCAGCCTCGGGACCAGAAATGCTGGCCATTTCCACGATCATTTTTGGGCGCATCACCTCGGAGGCCGCGAGTGACTGGTCCCAGCATTTGCGAGCTTCGTCGGTGCGACCGGACCGCAACAAGAGCTGCCCCACCACAAACAGTCCGGCCGCTCCATGAGGCTCCGAGAATCGCAAATACGAAATCGCCGCACTATTCCTTTGAGAATCAGCAAAGAAGATGTCTGACTCAATCTGTGTCAACCCAATAGACGGGACACCCACCGTTCGTTCCAACAAAGCCTGACAGGCATCGCGCCATGGGTATCTAATCAGTCCTGCTTTCAGTTCACTTCGCACCTGCTGCCGTAAATCGTCTGATACGGTGGGATCCATCGCACGAAAAGCAAGGCTGGCGGTATTCAGTTGGCCAAACATCGCCGTTATTTGCTCTGGAGAAAGCTCCTGACCTTCTGTCAATTTAACCAACAGATCCCGCCGGTTAAGAAGCTCAAGCAGGAGTACTTTTACTCGCTGCCCAAGAATATCATCGGGACGAACGGCCAGTGATTCCTCAAGTTCCTCCAGCAGGCGATCTCCGGATTCGATCAGTGTCAGAACATTCGGCGTGGATACCAGTCGTTCGGCGGGAGCTGAGGCTTCATAGACTCGCGCGGCCGCGATCGAATCAGGGAGGAACGCCACGCAGGCCACAATAACCAAAACCCAAACGAGAGCCGTGAAAACTCCGCCCAACGAAGACTTTGCCTCCACTTCCGCGTTTTCCTCGAAACTTCGCTTCTGGGACTGAACAGCCCAGCGTTCCAGCATTGCCATGATGGCTACAAGAGCGGAAGTGACCGACGTCAGGGAAATGCCATAGTCAAAAAACGCGGCACCCGCCATTCCCACAAGACTCAGGATTGCACTGCTGCTTAACCATTGAACGACATCCGAGTTCGGACCAGATCTTCGGCGGCAGGAAGCCAGTGCTTTGAATGCAAAAACCGCCCCCATCACTCCGGCAGCAAGAAAACAGATCAACCCTGCCAGCCCACACTCGACAAGGACCTCCACATACTGATTATCAGCTCGCTGAAACCACTTTCCCGTGTCGTGTCTCTGGTAGGGCATCGAAGCACATCGATAGGCAGACAGACCTGATCCCAGCAGAGGAAAGTCCAGAAAGGACTGTAGTGAATCAGTCCAGTGCAGAAGTCGACCGGTTGAATCTGAGACTGGATCTTTCAGCGTCCGCAACTCTGAAACGACGATCGTATCCAGATCCATGAGACTCAGAAACAAACAGCTGAGCACAAGAACCGTCACCAGGCTGCCAAAGGCCGCCAACCATCTCCCGACAAGAAGTCGGCTCATGCCGAACGCAATGATTCCAAGAACTGCTGCCACCGTTCCCGCCCGCGACAGGGTTGCGGCAATACCGGCCATCAAGAGCACGATCGCAGAGGACACCAGCATCTGCTGTGAAGTCATCTCGGCAACGCGACCCACAAAGCCGGTCCACGCCACCCACAGTCGGTCGCCGAGTGTGGCCCAGCGGCGAGACGCAAAAATCCCACCATGATGATTGCTTCTAAACCTGCGGCCGGCCAGATAGAACGCTGCCGACAGACAAACGATCAACCAGCCTGCGGCATTATTTGGATTTACAAAACATCCAAATGGCGTGGTTGTGCTGACCTTCCAGTGGTTGCCGACAACCGCGTCCACGACACCATATTGCTGAGACAGCGCAAGTGCCGTCATACCGCAGCCACTCAAGACAAGAATGCCCATAACAACGTCCACATCGCGACTGGTTACTGCCGTTTCGCTGACCACCATTGCGATGAGCAGCAGCGCCAACAGCTGGGCCAGACCCTGCCGCGTTTCTGCAGGCAGTACGGTGCGAGGATACAATTTCTGAACGGCCAGCCTTTCCTGAAAAATCGGGAGATCAGCGGCTAGCTCAGATTGAGCCGCATGATGCATCTCCAACGCCGGATGCTTGTAAATCGGCATCAGTTGCAGAAGACCGGTTAAACACAATCCCAGCAACGGAAAAGCCGTCAGTGGCACAGGCACCGGAACACTCCGACGAAGCACACAGCTCATGAGAGCCAGCACAGCGCCAATAATTGCGCCCGCCTGAAGCAAACACCGGGCGTGCGGAATCGCTCCGCCAAGAAACCATGGGACTGTGGCAATTGTCAGGGCCGTAATCCACAAGGCCGCAGAACGCAATAGACCGCCGAAAAGTACAGCACCGCCTCGTGCACTGGAATGTTCCTGGAACAACGAGGCTTCTCGGAGCATGTTTCAGTTAAAGTCCCGGAAAACCAAGTCGCTGGGAAATCAAGACCAACACCATAAAATCTGTCTCACGTTGCTCGTCTCAGGCACCCACTTCTTCTGGAATGACAGGCAACCTGAAAGGTCCACCCGAATCCCGCAAGGTTCCATTGGCATTCATGCGCTGACTGCGAAGATGGCACACAATTTCGCGAAGCTGTTGCTCAAAGGGCTTCATCCCGTCCATCATTCGATTCATACAGTCACAGAAAGAATCAGCAGGTGCAACGCCTACAAGTCGTACATGACCGGCTCGGATACCTTCAATGACGAGGGGAATGTCAGACCGCCATGCATCATGTTGCTCAACACGCGTTCGCGTTCGCCATGTGGCATGATAGGCCTCTCCCAAACTTGGCATGTTGACCATCAACTCCACCCCAGCTAAGTCATGCTTTTCAGCAAACTGAGTCAGTGTTTCCCACAAGTGCTCCCACTTGTGTCTGCCGTGAAGACGCACTTGCTCATCGTGCAAAACGGGATTTGGATCAACGCCTTTTCGAATGAGCGAAGCGGCGAACCGGCGAACCCTGTTGGTCAGCAGATTCAACTCCGCGTGCCCAAACGAACGAGTTAAAACCAGAAGGGTCA
>JANPHT010000014.1:0-4142 GCA_031424595.1 Planctomycetota bacterium | reverse complement strand
GCATTGCGCACGGCAACTTGAGCAAATGGGACTGGCTCCGATCAAAGTCCAATCTTCAAAAAGACTGACAGCGGGTGGGATCGGTGCCTGTCCCATTTGCGATGTGCGCACTTGATAAAGCGGGACACCCGTTGTTTTTGTTGGGACTGAATGTCATCGGCTGAGTGCGATTGTGCCTGACCAATCGGTCTCGCGTTCCGAGCTGAAGACACGCGAATCCTCGCAATTCGCCCGCGATGATCCCAGCGTCGACCAAAAGCGTGCCGCTTCGTAACCGCCACGCGAGTCCTCCGGCTTTCTACCGGCCTCCAGGAAGGGTGGAATGCTGCCTCTTTGCAGAATCGTTGCCTGGGCCGACGACGCCAACCATTCCGCCGGAGTCTCTCAGCGGTGTGCCACCAGGTCAGCCGATGCGGTGGCACCGCTCAGCGGCCAGCCGCGACGTCCGACTTGCAACTGACGCGGACTTGTCGCTTCGACGCCGCAAAAATCGCTATTTTTGAAAATCTTTCAAATCTTGCGAATTCTGTGACACGAATTCTTCGCCTCATATCGCAGTTATCGCTGGCTGAATTGCGTGGCCGACAATGGCTTGGACGTTTTCGTTTCCAGCAATGAGTGATCTGGCTCGCCGGATCAGCTGGATTTTTTTCTCTCATTTCAACATCGCTCTCATCCGTGGAGCGGTCTTGAATGGTTTCTTATAAAGATTGATCACCGTGTCTAAGTCTTTTCTGTTCTGGATGGCGACCCTGATCGGCAGCATGCCTGCGTAAGGAGCGATCTTTGTTCAGGTACAGGACGCAACGATCACTGCGGGAGGAACGAGTTTTGTCGATGTTCTCATCAGCTCCACCGGGA
Organism: Planctomycetota bacterium; assembly: GCA_031424595.1. Classification (GTDB taxonomy): domain Bacteria; phylum Planctomycetota; class Planctomycetia; order Planctomycetales; family Planctomycetaceae; genus SXXK01. Next base: position 3,281 of record JANPHT010000014.1, on the reverse strand, counting down.
CCGACGATCTCTATTCGGCAGGTTATGATTTTCAGATCTCCGGATCACAAGGAAACGGGTCTCTGATCTTCCGGCCGTCGTTTAATCCGTTGTCGCCACTTGACCCTGCAAATCAGACGAATTCCGAACAGTCTGTTAACTCACCGAACCCTTATGTCTTTTTGGGCGATACTGACGCAGCCAATTTCTATGCGACTCAGGATCCGAGCGAGACTCGAGTGTTCGGGGGCGATTCCACATTTTCGTTAAATAACATTTCGCTGACTTCAACTCAGTTACTGCTGGCTCGACTTGAAATTCAACACGTCACAGGAACACCCTTAACAGCGGTTGGCGACACTTTCACAATCGCCCTCGTCAACAATGACAATGGTACTCCCGGTGACCTGACGGATGATTCGACGCTGTTTCAAGACAATGCGTTGACCCCGCTTACATTTGCAGTGGGCTCAGACCCATCTTTATTTTTGAATATCGGCACCATCACCATCACCTCCGCTGCCGTGCCGGAACCGGGGACATTTGCCGTGCTGACGTTTGCGGCGGCATCCTGGTGCGGGCATCGCCTACGTCGCAGGAAAATCCAATCTCCAGTTTAACCCTGACGCCAACGGCGAGGCTGCTATTTTTTTTGTGGTCTCGCACCATCAGCCGGAACGCGCTAGCGTCCGGTTTTCGTTGCAAAAACATTGCAGAATTAACCGGGGCTAGCGCCCAACGGCTGATTCGGTGAGTCCCAATTTCAAGTTAATTTTGGACAGGTTCAAACCCCAACGCCGACGGCGAGGACGCTCACGCTGCAGCCCAGGCAGCCTCGCCTGCGGCAGCGGGTTAAACCGATTCCCCATTTCTTATTGAATTCATTGATTCCTTCTTTCTGTCACACGACGGTGTCGGAGCTTTTTTCGCATGTTGAAATCATCATTGTCCCGGCTTTTCGCAACCGCGTTCCGCAAGCCACCGCAGCAGAATCGCAGCCGACGCAGTCACAAGTCACGAACCGAGCTTCTGGAAACACGAGCCCTGCTCAGTGCAGGAGCATTGGACACAACGTTCGGGGCGGCCGGCACTGGAAAAGTCGAGACGTTTTTTGACACAAACGTCGGTGCAGCCGGCGCCGCGACCCAGGCCGATGGAATGATCATCGTTGTCGGGAACGGCTTCAATACTACGACGAACAGGGCCGAATTTGCGATGTCGAGGTACACCACGGACGGTCGACTCGACCTGGCGTTCTACGGCGATGGCAAGGTCACGACGGCGTTTACGACGCCGACTGGATTTCAAAATGCTCCCGTAGCGCAAAATGCGGTCGGAATCGGCGTGGCCATTCAAAATGATGGCAAAATTGTGGTCGTGGGATACACCAGTAACGGCAGCAAAAATGACTTTGCTGTGGCACGTTACAATTATGATGGATCGCTGGATACGACCTTCGATGGTGATGGCAAAGTGACGACCCCGATGGGCTCAGTGGAAGACATCGCTAGCACCGTCGCGATTCAGGCCGATGGCAGGATTGTCGTGGGCGGATACAGCCAAGCTAACAATGCCCTGTATTATGCGCTGGCCAGATACAACACGGATGGGTCTTTAGACGCAGTAAACGATGGAACGAATGGAAAGGCTGTGAGGACGTCAGCGGACGCATTTGATAATGATGGAAAACTTGTCGATCTGAATGTAGCCACACAGTCCATTGTCACCAGCGTGGCGATCGTGCGCGACCCCATTCTTGGCGACAAGATTCTGGCGGCGGGACGAGGCATCACCGGCAACAATGAAGATTTTGCGATTGTTCGGTACAGGCTCAATGGTACACGAGATTCGAGCTTCGGCCCTGATCTGAATGGGAGAGTCATCACGCCCATTGGTTCGGGGAACGACCTTCCTGCAGCCATGGCGATCCAGACTGACGGAAAGATCGTACTGGCGGGATACAGTGACGTCGGCGGCGCTCCAGACTTCTCCCTCGCGCGATATTCGGCGTTAGGAGTCCTGGATGATACGTTCGGCCCGAACCATAACGGAAAAGTGACGACCCCGATCGGAAGCGTTAGTGACAATGGGCAGGGAGTTGCGATACAGCCGGACGGGAAAATCGTTGTGTCCGGCTACTATGTCGACGGAGGAAATGTAAACTTTGCACTTGTTCGGTATACGGTAGCCGGGACGCCGGACCAATCGTTTGATGGCGACGGAATCGCGACCCTGGACTTTGACAACGGGTCGACCGATGTGGCATCCGATGTGGAGCTGCAAAGTAATGGCAGGATTGTCGTGGTCGGTTATCGTATCAACACCGTTGACGGTAAAAACGTCGGCACAGTCGCTCTCGCAGGCTTTCAGGGGAACAGTGAACCGACCAATCTGACTTTGTCATCGTCGGTGATTCTGGAAAACCTACCTGTGGGCACCGTCGTCGGGACATTGACGACCACAGATCCCGACGTGCTGGATACCTTCACGTATTCCCTCGTCTCCGGCACGGGCAGCACGAACAACGCCAGTTTCAGGGTCGTCGGCAATCAACTGCAGAGCAACGCGGTTTTCGATTTCGACGTCAAATCCAGCTATTCGATTCGCCTTCGCACAACCGATCAGTCCGGCGGTTTTGTGGAGAAAGCGTTTACGATTAAAGTCAATGAACTGCTGCAAGTTCTGTCCACCTCGCTGGACACGCAAGGGATTGTTTTGGCTGGCAGCAGCCAGATTGTCGTGAGTTTCAATAAAGCCGTTGTGCATGCGGATGTGGCTGCCAACTTTGAATTGCGGCGAGCGGGAACGGATGGACTGCTGCTCGGGACGGATTCGGTGATTGCACCCAGTTCTGTTGTCGTTCTGGGCAAATCGGCAATCCTCACATTTCCAACCTTTGTCGATGACACGTATCGGCTGATTGTGAAAGATGCCATCACGGACACCCTCGGAAACGCCCTCGACGGTGATCAGGATCGAACTTCCGGCGGCAATTGGCGACAGGATTTTGTGGGTGACTCCGGTCGGCAACCCATGCAACTGACCTCCAATGGAAACACTGTGACCAGTCTGCTGGGGGGCAACCCTTCTTATTCTCCCTCGATTAGCAGCGACGGGCGGTTTGTCGCGTTCCGCAGCTATGCGTCGAATCTGGTCACGGGCGACACCAATGGGTCTTCTGACGTCTTTGTGAAGGATCTGTCGACGGGCGTGATCACGCTGGTGTCTTCCGGGGCGGCCGGAATTGGGAATAAAGGTTCGTATTCTCCCTCGATTAGCAGCGACGGGCGGTTTGTCGCGTT
>JANPHT010000013.1:0-1127 GCA_031424595.1 Planctomycetota bacterium | reverse complement strand
ATCAGACCGACTTGACCACACTTTGTAAACTCAATGACCATCAGCCAATTAGGCCGCGCACTTCATTTGTCGTTGAACCCTATTTTCCTGCCGCCGCGGTCGCTCTTTCGGAGTCGTTTTTTGCGTATTTTGCCGAGTCAGATGCCATTTCCACTGATCGTCATGGATGAGGCAAACCTATCCGACGTGCGTTCGTTCGGAACAAAGGTGTCGAACTCACAACAACCTTGGCGCAGAGATTGCTTGACGGAATCGCCATGTTGTCTCAATGACTTTACACCAGTTGAAAACATCGGACTCAGGAACCAGAACGCCATGCGAAGTGAAAAGGGCCAATCTCGTCGCCAGACCCTGAAAGCAATTGCCAGTGGGATCGTGGCTGCTCAGACGTGGAATTCACAATGGTTCGGCTCCGGTGCATCAGCAGCCCCAAAACCGCCTGGCGGCACGAGGCCGAAAAAAGGCGCAGGGAATCCGTTGTTTCCGTTCACTCCGTTTAGTGCGGCGTTGCCATTGCCGCCAACAAAGCAGCCATTGGCTGTCGGTGCAGCCCCGTTTGAACCAGGTGCGGTCTTCCATGGCATTGCGCCGGAATTCACCAACCGCACAGTCGCGGAACGTCCGGACCTGAACTGGTACGAAGCCTTTCCGACAAAGTGGTATGAACTTCGAATGAAGCCGACTGTGCAGGAAATCATTCCCGGCGTTCGGACGCCATTGCTGAGCTACGATGGGATTTATCCGGGGCCGACGTTTCGGGCCCGCGTGGGACAGCCGGTTGTGGTGCGAGCCTACAATGATCTGAATATTGAAACATCAATCCATCTGCATGGCGGGCACAATCCGGCTCATTCAGACGGTTATCCAAACTTTTACGTGTTGCCCGGTCGGGCTCGGGATTACTTCTACACTAACACCGTCCCGATGTTAAATGGGGTGCCGGACTTCTCTGAGAGCCCTTCAACGATGTGGTATCATGACCACGCGATGGACATTACCGCTAACAATGTCTGGCACGGTCTTTCCGGATTTTTTATTACCACCGATCAGCTCGAACAGGATCTGATTGATCGCAATGTGCTTCCCGCCGAGCAGTTTGACATTCCGCTCTCCTTTCAGGACCGACG
>JANPHT010000012.1:0-7458 GCA_031424595.1 Planctomycetota bacterium | reverse complement strand
GCCACCATCGCACCAAGGACTGCACGGGGTGTGATCTGGTAGCCGTAGGCGAATCGAAGCATGGGCAGCACGAATAAGGGAGTGGTACAAGTCAGCGTCAGTGTCACTGCAAGGTAGGAGTTTTTGTAGGCGATCTGACTCATCCAGATTCCCAGCCAGGGACCAAAAATCACCGCGGGCAGATAGGTTTTCAGAGCCGACGGATGAAAGGACTGTTTTGCCGTCTTTAGCAGGGTTCCAGTGACAATCGCGGCCACGATTGACGTTACTGAGGCTATGCAAACCCGGATGACAGTTGCTTCCAGAGGATCGCAACCTCCTGCGGAAAGTGCTTCACTGCCCTGAGTACCCAGGCGGCTGAATGTACCACCACAAGCGTTGCACATTGCGGCCAGCAATCCCATAGCGACTCCTCGGGATATTGAGCCCGGAAAGTGCCCGGCTGTCTCATTGGAAACACCTCGTTCGCTTACGACAATGGCAACGCCGCACATCGTCAAAACGATGCCTGAAAGACTGGTAATCGAAAGCAGCTCTCCGAGTGCAATCCAGCCAATGAGTGTCCCAAAGATTGGTGAAGTCATTGAAACAATCAACGCTCGGCGAGGCCCCAGAATCTGCAGACTACGAAAATAAAAAGTGTCACCAATCAGAATGCCAATGAGACTGCTGATGGCGAGCAGCCCCCAGGTATTGCCGTCCGAGACAAACATGGAGTGCCCGGCGATCGATGTCACAATGGCAAGATGTGTGCAAAGAATGATCGACGCGAGAAAGTTCTTCCCAAAATTTATCTGCCATGCAGAGAGCTTTGTACGGCCATAAAAGAGGCTCGAACAGGCCCAAAGTGCCGCTGCCGTCAATGCGGCCAGCTCTCCAGTTCCCATGATTCCATTCACTGAAAAATGTAGCGAGCTATTCGTTCGAGCCGTTCGTTGCCGAGTTTGTCAGAATTCATAATTCAGAATTCATTGAAGGGTCGCCAGATGCATTCTTACTTGCTGACCGCCTGAGTACTTGAGCCGAAAATCTTCTGAGTTTCTGCTTTGAGCTTTGGCCATTCTGCATAGGTAGCAAGAATACCAATCGTCAGGAAGAAAACCGACCCCATGACCAGTCCCGCTCGCTGCCAGACCTTTGGACGCAGTTCCGGTGGCAGCAGCGTCAGATTGACCACCAGCGTATGCAGGCAGCTGAATCCAAGTGCGTAGTTGTACATCATCCCGGTAGCAGTCACCAGAAGAGTATCACCACGCAGCCATAACAGCATTCCAAGTCCGAGGATGAAGTAGCAGCAAAGCACTCCAAAATAGAGCTTGCCAATGTGTCGAGGATCCCAGGTTTGCAATCTCTTGCTGCCTGTCCAGAAAACGTCCACCCAGCGACGAAGCACTCCATCCGCCGTGGCGGCCATGCTGGTGCCAAGAATCAGGAGACCACAGAACAGCGTCATGTACCAGAAGTAGGGTCCAAACGTCGGGCCGACCGCGTCTCGCACACTCCCTGCCGTCATTCCGGCTGCCTGCCATTTATCAGCGAGAATTGTCCCCCGTGGCAGGAACTGGACCGAAAGCATGCTTGGCAGTGCCAGCCCTATAAAGCAGGCCGGCAGCCAAACCAGGTATTGCTCCCGCTGCACGTGAGCGATCCAGCCAAACCACCGCTGCATGGCGCCTGCAGTGATTTTGAAAACTTTGCCCGAGTGTGAAAGCTCAATCTCATGGCCACCCACCATGCTGGGAATCGCACCGACATGTTTACCCATGCCCCAGCCCTGGTCGCGAGTGAACGAGCTGATCGGCGTATTTGTTAATCCGCCGTTGCCGGAAATCGCAGCCATTGAAGCCAACACTCCCAGCATGGAAAGGTCAAAAGCCAGACTGCGTCCACCAGACCAGGCAGAGAAGACGTTGTCGACGGTTGGTCCATGGGGTTGTTCGCCTTCGTCCCTTTTTCCGTTCTTGTTGAGATCTTCCGCCGGCACAACGGGGACGTTGCCAAACTTAAAGAAGCCTGAACCAATCTCTTTCCAGGTCGACCAGGTGGAATAGCAGATAGCGAGGTACATCAGAAAGCCAATGACGACGACCAGTTTGAAGGTCATCATGGCCTTGATGGAGTTGTAGACTTTTCCACCGATCGTCAGTGGAATGAAAACGGAAATAAAGATTCCGCAGGACAAGTACTTCAACAACTGGGCATCTGTCATCGACACTTTCCACGAAAACAGAGTGAACAGCAGGTGCTCATTCGGATCCGCCGGTGAGGGAATGACACCTCGGATCAGAGCCCCGGCCGGGATCGCAGCATTCGACGCGAGGTAGGGCAGAATCGATCCAAAGTCCAGGACCAGATAGAGCACAACCCAAAACATGGGATGGGGGGCAATTCTGAATTTGCCCGTGAAGATGGGTTCGCCACTATAAAGCGTGTAGCGGCTGATTTCTACGTTATAAATGACCTGAAAGACGACGCTTAAAGTCGCCAGCCAGAGCAGCGCACCACCATATCGAGCTGTTACCAGCGGGCCCGTCAACCATTCGCCCCCTCCGATGGCAGCTCCGCCCATAACCAGACCCGGGCCAACCAGCAATGGCAGTTTCGACCACTGAAACCTTGGAGCCTCCGGAAGTTCAGCCACTGTCCATGCGGGCATATGTCGAGTTCCCGGCTGAGGAGAAAACGTCTCCTCAACCACAGCCTCGGCGGGGAACTCTTTCTGGGCCGAAGGGTTGGACGGGCTCTTGGACGTCATACAGGTACTTTCACTCTTCTGAACAGGCGAGTGGGCGCCGTTGTGGTTCAGCGATTCGGATGTCGTTTCCGAATTCCGCGTGGGTGAGGACTGCAGAAAGTCTTCCATCCATGGATCTGCGGGGCGTGGCAATTGTCCAGGGACATCGCCGAGTTGCAAGGAACCCCGGCAATTTCGTGGCCAGAACATCAGAAGCCCGCGACGTGGACTGCTCCGTCAATTCAAACGCTGTCAAAGTCTGTGCATTTGTTTCCGGATACGGACATCAGTTATCATTCTGACGTCTCGCCTGCGTTAAAATCCTGCCTTTGGAGTGTTCTGGAATGCTGTCTCGCCAGCTTCGTTTCCTCTGCCTGACGTTAATGTTCACCCTCTGCGGTCCTCAAAGTGTCGATGCTCAACAAGGCGTCGAAGATCGGTTCTCGTTGGGAGTTCGTACAACGGAACCTGTTTCCGCCGAAGATCAGCGATTGACATTTAAGGTTCCCGATGGGTTTTCCGTTCAGTTGGTAGCCGCGGAACCGGATATCGCGAAGCCAATGAATCTGGCTTTTGACGCCAAAGGGCGATTATGGGTCAGCAGTTCGCTTGAGTATCCATTCGCTGCTGCTGCTGATCAAAAGCCGCGAGATACGATCCGAATCCTGGAGGACACAAACGGTGACGGTCGAACAGACAAAGTGACGACTTTTGCCGACGAGCTGAATATCCCCATTGGCCTGATTCCGTACGGCGATGGTGTGATCTGCTTCAGCATCCCGAACATCTGGTTCCTTCGAGACACCGACGGCGACGACAAGTGTGATACGAGGGAAGTGCTTTACGGTCCCTTTGATACGACTCGCGATACGCACGGTATGTGCAACGCCTTTCGACGCGGGGATGATGGCTGGATCTATTCGTGTCACGGATTTAATAATCGGTCCGATGTCGCCGGGCGTGACGGACATCGCGTTGTGATGACTTCGGGAAATACGTTTCGTTTTCGACCTGACGGTTCGAGAATCGAGCTTTATACTCAGGGTCAGGTCAATCCGTTTGGAATGTCGATTGATCAGTATGGCGACATCTATACGGCCGATTGCCATACCAAACCTGTGACTCTGTTGCTTCCAGGAGGATGCTACGACAGTTTTGGCAGAGCCCATGATGGGCTGGGATATGTTCCGAATGTGATGGATCATCTGCATGGTTCTACAGCGATCGCAGCATTGGCGCTGGGGTCTCAACTGGGTTTCCCGGCCGAATTCTCTGACAGCACGTTTGATGGAAACGTGATGACGTCGCGAGTGAATCGGAATACTCTGAAACGCACGGGATCCAGTATTCGAGCAATGGAGCAGCCTGATCTGGTCAGCAGCAGTGATCCATGGTTCAGGCCTGTGGATCTCGTCGCCGGACCTGACGGAGCCCTGTATATCGCCGACTTCTATAACCGAATCATCGGCCATTATGAGGTGGATTTGAAGCATCCAGGACGCGACAGATTCCGTGGTCGTATCTGGCGTGTTGTCTACGAGTCTGCAAATGCAGGGGTGCCCCGAGGACCGTCGGGTTATGGGTTGAATCTGACTGGCATGAGCTGCGATGAACTGATGGCCGTCATTCGCAAGGCTCCCGAAATGCAGAAGCGAATTGCTCGCGATCTGCTGGCCGATGATCGCTCAGGCATGCCAGAGAGTGTGCTTAGAAAATACGCCGCTGATGAAGACCCTTTGGTGCGACGATTTGTCATGCGATTGCTGGCTCAGCGAAATGAACTCAGCCTTGCCGAATTATCGACGGCTGCGTCAGATTCTGACGAACTTGTTCGCGTTCATGCGTTTCGTGCAATGAGAGAGTTGTCTGTTGATCAGTCCGCCAGGGCACCGGTCTCACAATTGCTTGTCAGGGGATTCGCGGATCTGTCAGCAATCGTGCGGCGAGCAGCGGTAGCAGCCGCCTCACGCCAACTCTCACAATCGCTGGTGTTACCGTTATTGAGGATGCTGCACACCACAGATTTAGCCGACGTGCATCTGCGTCATACGATCCGAATGGCTCTGCGAGACCAGCTCCTGAACGAAGACTGGTTCCGTGATGTCGCTTCAAAAGTTCGGATCGGCATGGATCGACTTGCACTGGCAGATCTGAGTCTTGCCATCAAAACACCGGCTGCGGCCGAATATGTTGCCGCAAACATCCAGTTTCTTGGCGTAATCCAGCCGCAGCGACTGGCCGAATATCTGCAATTTGCGGCAGCCCATGTGAGTCCTGAGGCCGCCGATCAAGTTGTGGCCGCTGTTCGCGAGCGATTCTCTGCGGACAGTGAACTGCAGCGTCAGCTGTTGAATTCTATGAGACAAGGATTCGCTCAACGCGGGCAGCAACCTCCGGAAGCGGTTCGGACCTGGGCTCTGGATCTGGCTTTGCAGATGCTTCAAATGAATTCGATCAAGGACTTCGCTGCTTTGAACGGAACACCTGCAATCGGCTGGACCCATTCATCGCATCCGGATTCGCCGAATACCCAAAATTGCTGGGGTGTCACTCAGTCCCGCGCCTGCGCGGACGGTGCGAAGGGCGTGACGCTTTTCAGCAGCTTTGAAGCAGGTGAAGGGCATACTGGCATTTTTCGTTCTGATGCGTTTCAAATCGGTAAGTCATTGTCGTTCTTTCTTGCCGGTCACGATGGACTTCCCAGTCAGCCACTGAAAAAAAACAACTTCGTTCGCCTTCGCGATGCCACCTCCGGCGAACTCCTGCGAGAAACGTCTCCGCTTCGGAACGATATCGCTCAGAGAGTAGAATGGGATTCCAATGACATTTCCGGGAGGGAGGTCTGTGTCGAACTGGTCGATGGTGACTCATCATCCGCCTATGCCTGGTTGGCAGTGGGCCGGTTTTCCGAAGTGCGATTAAATCCATCGGATGATGATCAGCGTCGCATCACAGCGGTTGGTCTCATTGGAGAGTTCAGCCTGACGGAATTGCGTCCTGCATTAGTTTACCTGGTCCAACGCCCGTCTCTCTCTCGCGGGTTGCAGATTTCAGTCGTGGCTGCCTTGCTTAAACTCAAGTCGAATTCCGTTCTGGCAGCGGCTGCATTGATGCCGTCGATTGCGGGGGCTCCCGAAGAACTCCGACAGGCCGCGATTCAGGCGATTGCTCACGACGAAACAGAAGGGGCTCTTGCGTTGCTGCCGTCTGCATTTCAGGCCGCATCGTCGCCGGAGCAATTGCTGCTTGCTGAACAGTTGGCTGCAGATGCCACAGGTGCGGAGCATCTGCTGAGTCTGATGGAAGCTGGAAAAGCCTCTGCTCGATTGCTGCTTAAACCAACGATTCAGCAGCGAATGAAAGCGATCGGAACGGAAATGTTGACAAACCGGGCAACCGCACTGGCAGGGAAACTTCCAAGTGAAGACGCATTGGTCGAAGAACTGCTGGCTACTCGGCGAAAATCAGTCGCTCAGGCATCCGGTGATCAGGACGCGGGAAAAGAATTGTTCAAAAAGAATTGCCAGATTTGCCATCAGATCGCCGGAGAAGGAAAACAAGTCGGGCCAAATCTGGATGGCATTGGTCTACGTGGACTCGACCGACTTCTGGAGGACGTGCTGGCACCGAATCGCAACGTCGATGTGGCATTTCGTACAACGACGGTGGTGACCGATGAGGGTAAGGCATTCAGTGGTTTGCTGAAAGAATTGGAGGGGAATCGCATCAGCATTATCGATAGCCAGGCGAAAGAAACGATTCTGCAGTCGGATGTGATTGAGGAGCGATTTGCTTCAACATTGTCTCCGATGCCCTCAAATGTGGGTGAAGCCTTCAGTCAGGAACAGCTCACGGACCTGGTCAGCTTTCTCTTGTTGCAGCGGAAACCCGTTGAAAATCCCGCTCGACCGTGAGATGGGTCTGCGTAGGCTGGTCATCGGTCGGAAACGCGAGTGGCGGGCTATGAAACAAACGGCAGAAGGAAATTGATAATGGAAGTACTCAAGAATTTGCTGTCGACAAATACGGCAACCGGCCACGTTGAATGGATTGGATTTTCCAGTGCATCACGAGCGGTCATTGAAACGCCGCAAGAGATTCGAATAGTGACGGGGGGAATTGCGGGTGACCATAATTGTCGTCCTCAAAGAGCTTCGAAGCGGCAAGTGACGTTGATTCAAGCGGAACATATCGCTGTGGTCGAAGCCATGCTCGGAGGGAAAAACATCGCCCCAAGCAGCCTTCGAAGGAATTTTGTCGTATCCGGCATCAACCTTGCAGCATTAAAGCATCAGCGGTTTCGGATAGGAACAGCCGTTCTCGAGGGATCTGGTGACTGTCCTCCTTGTTCGCGCATGGAGGAAAATCTAGGGCCCGGGGGGTATGCGGCCATGCTTTCTCACGGCGGAATCACGGCGATCGTTTTGTCGGAAGGTATTGTCTGCCTTGGGGATACGGTGACCGCAATTATTTCCACCGAGATTTCGACCGATTCGTCGGCGTCTTAGCCATAATACAGTGTGAGGAAAGTGTTGCATTTTCGTCATGCATGTAGCTTTTTGCCTTGGGCAATGTCCTGGAGTTCTCGAGGTTGAATGCGAGTTGGTGATTGAAAAGACACTGAACCAGTGGACAATTTTCCAGGATATGAATCTGGCTGCTCGCAGTTTCTTGATGCCAAGTGGAATGAAAAACATGTGGGGACGATTATCAGCGACCGACCG
>JANPHT010000011.1:0-1210 GCA_031424595.1 Planctomycetota bacterium | reverse complement strand
ATTCCACAGCCTTCGCTGCGCGAATCAGCAGCGTCGCCCCGGGCCAGTGGCTCGCCACTTTGAACCAGATGTGTCGATGAGTCGCCTGCACCAGAGCACCGACTTTGAACAGACGAGTTTGGGCCGTGCCGACTTCCATTTTATTCACCTCCGGCGTCTTCTCATTGGCTTCCCGAAACAGCACGTACAGAGCATACGCCAGCATGTGCGTCATGAGTTTGTGACCGTTCGCAAGGAAGCGATGCGAACTCAGGTGATCCATGTGCAGACCGTTCTCGGCTGCGAAGTCGGCAGCCCTCCGGATCTTCAACATTTCACTCAGCGTCATCCAGCCCGGATCGTTTGCAATTGGAACTTAAACTGATTCAACTGCAGCGTCAGCAGGAGCAGAGTCCAACAGTACTTGCCAGTGTTGTTACCACAATTATTGTCAGCGAGGAATTATGGAACATGTTTGGAGGATCTGCCGGCAGAAACAGCATGAGTCCTTCTCAGCCAACCGAGCTGACAAATAAGTCCACGACTTTTCCTGCAGGGTCCCCGGTGCTGTCGAAACATTGACCTATTTAACGTCCGGATAAAGTAATTCGGAGTCTACTCGCTTTTATTTCCAAGGAAGAAATGAGACGAGACACTTTTTTGTAACAATGACTGTTGCGGCTCTGTTCAGTTGCAGTGCGGCAGAGGCCTCGCAATGGGCAATCCTCATCGGGCCGGAACAATATGGGGCAAGCGATGAGCTTCGTCCTTTGCCATATGCGGGCTCAGATATTCAGCGAATGGCGGCGACGCTTATCAACACAGGGCATCCCGACGATCAAGTGTTTGTGATGGCAACTTCGGCCGACGACACTGATCTTCGACCGGTGCGAGCTTCGATCTATCGAAAGATTCGTGAAGTCGTTTCACGCATGGGAGATACCGAGGCAGAATTACTCATGGTGGTCTTTGCCGGTCATGGGGTCAACTTTGACGGCAGAAGTTATCTGTGCCCTGACGATGTTCGGCTGGATGCTCCGGATGATACGTTGATACTTCTCTCTCAGTTATCTTCGTTGCTGGCCAACTGCAACGCGTCTCAGAGATTTCTAATCATTGACGCTTGCCGTGAAGAGATTTCTTCCGGGGTGGAAAGGGCATCTGCCCGTCTCAGCCCAGGCTGAACGAAGACTCGCTTTTGCCCCTCACAAGCCGTAAACAGATCTCACTT
>JANPHT010000010.1:0-26342 GCA_031424595.1 Planctomycetota bacterium | reverse complement strand
TCGTCAATGAATTGTACCACGAAAGATGGAACTCATCTTCCTCTCGTGGCATTGCGAGCCCTTCGACCAGCCTGACTCGTCCATCGACCCTTGCCAATCCGCCACCTCGGTCTTCCAAACGGCGACTTATGACTTCGAAGGACAGATCGGCGTTAGACTGAATGTGCAATCCAAGGCAACCGGCATCGACGTTGGCACCAAGAGTATCGATGTTGTGGAGCATTAAATAATTGAGCTGCGGACGATCGGTCAGCATTTGAGACAGAGTACCGTTGCGGAGCATGTTCGGCACTTCATACCAGTGCCCCACCGGGTGCATACACTGCGATGGCAGATTGTCCGTGTAGTCGGATGCCTCGCCAGCGGTGCGAGCCCAATTCATCAAGGCGGTACGCAAACTACTGCGAACTTTTTCCTTTTGAACATCAAGCACCTGCTGAGTTGTCTCCTCCCAGGCAAATTGAAGGTCGCGCAGGGTTGGCACCATGCGAAGTCCAACCGAGGCACCTTGCGAGACTCGAAATACTTCGTTGGCTCCCAGCTTTTCCACCGCCTCCCGCAACGGTTTGTCCGTCAAGTATCCGGACGTCACCACATGCAGCGGTGAAACACCATACCTGGCGGCAACCGCGCGGGTCTTGGCGCAGTGAATGTCCAGAAACGAACGCCATTGGCCGCCCATCCTGCAGAACGGATTCAGGGCTTTCACAACTCCGGCGCCCTGAGTCCAACGACTCCCAACCCCGGCGGCCAGACTGATGATTCCTACCTCGCCATTCGCAATGGCCGCGACGCCGGCCTCAATCGCGGATTTTGGAATGTCGCGGCGAGCTTCGATGACTTCTTCGGCCGACACATCTTCGATTGTGACCGACGCATGCAGACGATTCTGAGCCATCCCCAATCGCCCCGAACGCAGGTCTTCTCGCAGTTGTTCATGAGTGATCGGATCAAAACCGTTGTTTCGAAGCAAGTCTTCCAGTCGTGCCGACTGCTGAGCCTCCTTCGATGTTGTCGGCAGAATTCGCTGAATCAATCTCGCGGCCAAATGATCGCCACCTTGTGCATCGCGACACGTATTGCCGACTCGTTCCAGTTCTGCTCGCACCATCGGCGACAGTTGCTGAAGGCCTCGACGAAGCCATTCAGGAACCATCAGCGCATGGTAGCCTTTTGGCAAGTCGCCGTCTGTGCGCAGCTCAGCGAACGTGCCGTTGTCATTGATTGCAAAATCGTAGACCACGGGATCCATGGCAAACGGCACGCTGGCTTCCAGGCTGCGTTTGACAGTGATCATCATCGCCTGAAGCCAGTCCTGAGCTTTCTCACGAATCGTCGGATCGAAGATGAAACCCATCCCGCCACCGGCCATACCGCCAAGCATCCAGAACCCCTGAAACTTGTCACCATATTTCTCACGACATTCGCGAATCAGGCGTTCCGTGTATGCGTTGCTGCACCACGGAATGATCGCCTGCAAGGGCTCATGAAAATTGCGATGTGTCGCTGCGCCAATGCCTGGAATGTCACCGGATTTCAGCGACGCCGTGATTTGCTCAAGCAGGCCGATGGCATCCTGTCGCGCGGTCCACTCGGACTCGCAACGCAAAAGATATTTCTCAGTGACCATTTCCAGAATCGGCCCGACATTCTGAGCCATCCCGCCGTGAACAAGCACCAGACTCTCCTGCAAACGCTGGCGTGTCTTCATTGTCACTTCGTCTGTGGTGAAAACGTGGTGCTGCGGCATCAAGCGGCCTCGACTAATGCCGAACTCCGGATCATCCGGTCCCGCCGAGCAGCCCTGTATCAGTTTGATCCCCGGCCACACGCCTCCGGAATCCTGCCAGCCGCCTCCCGATCCGCCAATCCATTCGCCCAGAATCGCGCGCGCGGCGACGATACGACGATCGGATTCCTCCAGCCGTCCCGTCAGTGAAGAGACCTGACCAGTGGCTCGCATACATATCGAAATCAGCGAACCGAGAAGGTTTGTTGATACCGCCAGGCGAGAGCCCTTGGGAATGTCATTCACTCGGCTCGTGATTTCCAATCCCAGACCAGGCCCGATCATCCGACTGAACACATCCGCAATCTTTCCTCCGCAGCCTTCCATGCCTGGCGGAATCAGCCCGGCGGCAATGACCGCCCCTTTGATCAGTCCCAGATAGTCACGCGCGAAATCGAACACCTCGTTGATTTCGCGGATCTCGACTTTCGCATCGAGGTCAATGCTGATCAGTCTCAGAACGGGCTCGTCAATGACTCGCAGGCTGCAGTCAATCGGCGGGGTCGGCTTTTCATCGCGGCCTCGCACGGCCAAATCAATCGACGCATTGATAACCTTCGCGCCCTCCGGAAAATCCATACCGAGGAAAAAAATATCGCTCCATCCGCTGTGCGAAAAGTCCATTCGCACGGCCGTGCGTTCGCGAAGCACGGGATAGCTGTTGGTAGCCTCATCAACATTCAGGAGTTCCGGCCGAAGTCTCAGCGGCACATCCGCCGGGTGCCCTGTTCGGAACATCCACTGGTTACCTCGAACCGTTCGAACGCTGCGTCGAACCTGATCGGCGAGAGTCTGAAAAGCCAATCTGTGATAGGCTTCTCCCAATGCGCTGGAAAGAGAAACAGACGGGCCGTCCTGTTGGAGCCTGGCAATGAAGACGTCGAGT
The DNA here is from genome assembly GCA_031424595.1 of Planctomycetota bacterium. GTDB lineage: Bacteria > Planctomycetota > Planctomycetia > Planctomycetales > Planctomycetaceae > SXXK01. Next base: position 23,667 of record JANPHT010000010.1, on the reverse strand, counting down.
GCTTCCGGATAGCGGCGGCTGAGCATGTGCTCGTAGCCACCATAGGGTATGCGTCCACTTTCCTTGCCGACGAGTCGTGTGGGCAAGTGAAATCTGTGAATGGCATAGAGAAAGAACAGACTTCGGACTCGATCGTAAAGGTTTTCGCAGGTGCGCTGGTAATCATCGAGCTCCCGACACTCACGCAGCAACTGATCCAGCGTGAGGCGACGGCATTCCGCATCGAGGGAGCGATTACGGGTGGCGGCGTCGGTGGACGTGATGATGGAGAGGAGATTCATGAGGGGACTTCAGATGTTCAAATAGAGACCGAATTCCAGTTCAAAATCACGGAGGGCGTCGAATCAGAGGCGAGAACCACGATTGCCGTCAGCGATTTTCTGCATGTTGCATGTGTTCCGTGTGCTCCATGTGTTGCGTTAAACGCTGCGTTTTTACTTCGCCGCCAATAAGTTGATAAGTTCAGTCAGGATCAGGTCACGATCCACACCGCTCAGAGAAAACGCCAGCTGCGCCATCAGCAGTCCATATTTGTAACTAATGTTGTAGCGAGATCCGTCTATCTCCAGAGCCAGATAACGCTCGGTTCTGGCCAGTTGATTCAGCGAACTGCTCAGATCAATGTTCGCCCCGGCGGGTGCGGCGTCGAGTGATCTCCGAAGCAGCGTCAGCACCGCCGGCGTGAGTACATGCATTCCAAACATGCACAGGTAATATCCCGCTCGCTGTCCGGCAACAATTAATCGTTGCTCTGCGACGGTCGGGGTTGGCTTCTCGATGACTGTGCTGACGTCGTACAGGTTGTCCGACTGTGCCAGCGGAGTTCCTCCCACAGTGCCGAAAAAGATAACTTCGTTCTCGCGCGTTGGCTGAATGGCAGACACGGAGCATTCATGCTTTGTCGCCGCATCCATGAGTTGCTGAGCACATAGTCGGTCGGTCTTGCTGAGATACAAATGATCGGAGACAAGATGCAGAAAGGCTTCATCGGCAGTGAAGTCGCTGGCTCTCAGAATTGCATCGCCGTAGCCCAGTGCGTTTGTTTGTTCAAAAAACGTCAGCCTCGACGCATGTGGGCCGGCCGCAGCGATATACGAATCCTGCTGTCCAGGTCGCACGATAATGGCGATTTCATCGACGCCAGAATTCACCACCTCATCCAACATCAGACGAAGCGCGGTTCGAACGTCTCCACGTCGATCCACAAGCGTCTGCAATGGCAAACGGGAGTGGTGATCCCCGGCGGCAGTGATAACAGCTTTTCGAATTTTCATGATTGAAAGTCTCTGTGCGGCGATACTTTGGCAGCAAATCAGGAGCAAAAACCGCAGTCATCAGCAGGCGTGAATGGACAGAACAGGACGAGTGCTCTGGCAGTGGAAATCACTGGAACTATAGCCCAGGACGCATGCGCCAACACGATTGATCAGGCCGATTGGTTGCGGTGACGAACGGTCTTTGGCGGCCGAATCGGAAGAATCGCTTCCTTAGCACTTTGAGCCATAACGAACGGTCACCAAAAAGGTGTTATCTCCCAAGGCGAATTGATCTGGATGTAAAAGCCACAACGGTTGTAACATCTGCAGAATCTGCCGAAGTCTCGGCGACTTCCTGAGTCTACGGCGGATTGAACGAGATTTCGCGTAAGTGACTTAAAGACATCAGTTTACGGCTCAAATGGCTTCTATCTAAATCGATTAGAAAACGAGTTGGAGCGGCATTTGCTGCCGGTTCCATTCCAGAATCACGATCGTGCGGCGAATGGATTCGCTGCCAACTAAACTCAACGTTAATACACGCACAGGACGAGCATGGAAGCTCTGAAATTGCGATCTCTGTTGCTGGCTGTTCTGGCGCTTGCCTCAAATGGCAAGGTTCATGGGGCCGGGACGTACCAGACCGTGAACTTCGCTGTTACGGCCGATCGACCGGAGGTTGCCGAAAAGGTTGGTAAGGAAGCAGAAGTTTATCGTCGGCAACTTGCCGTCTTCTGGATTGGCAAACCACTTCCGAACTGGAGCCGCCCCTGCAGAATCAGTGTCCGTGAAGGGGCGATTGGTGCGGGCGGACAGACAACATTTCAGTTTGTTCGCGGCGAAGTCCTGAACTGGCGCATGCAGGTGCAGGGGACTCTGGAACGAATTCTGGACTCCGTTCTGCCGCACGAAATCAACCACACAATTTTTGCCTGTCACTTCCGCCGTCCGTTACCACGCTGGGCCGATGAAGGCGCGGCAACACTTTTCGAACATCGTTCCGAACAGCTGAAGCAACTCGCACTGCTGAATGAAGTCATTCGCAACAAACATGAGGTGATTTCCCTCCGAGACCTGCTGTCGATGAAAGAGTACCCTCAGGGAACTCGCCCGATGTTGACGCTTTACGCCCAGGGCTACGCGCTGGCCGATTTTCTGGTGCAACAAAAGGGACGACATGCCTATCTGAAATTCATTTCGGACGGCGAGCGTGGCGGCTGGGAGCAGGCAATTCGTAACAACTTCGACCATGAAGGAATTGAATCGCTGGAGAAGAATTGGCGAGGCTGGGTGCTGGCAGGAATGCCCAAGCTGACGCTACCTCGTGAACAGATGCTCGCCGCCAACGAGAACGACGCAGATTCAAAAGCCCAGGCGGCTGCCAGGCCGGAATTGCCTCTTCCAGGGAAGGCCCCTCCGGTTAGTAGCAGGAAACGACCTCCCGCAGGCGCTGTTGTTCGTTCACAGAGTCCTGACCGGGAAAAAGCTGCAATGACACACTCAGGTCATGACGCCACGAATTCATCCTCCGGCACCAGAAGATCAGACGCACGCCTGGAACGTCGTTCGGCCACGACTGAGTCGGCTCGTCCTTCGGTCGAGGCACCGCTTCCGCAACGAAAGGGCGTTCCAGCGGCTTCACAGAATCCACGGATTCAGCCAGCGAAGTCTGGTGAGAGTCAGGAAAGCTTTTTCGAAGAATTGAATACCCAATCAACATCTGAATCCAATTCGCGATCGAAGGATTCAGAAGCGACTGAGGTGGCGAAGCTTGAACCGACTGCTATGAAAACGGAAGAAGAGGATTCTGAAGGCAGGCGACGATCTGAAATGCGTTCAGGAGAATTTGAGTTCAACGGCATGAACCTCCCCCGGGAGCGTAGCGCGGGGTCTGGCAGCACACCACAGTGGGCTGGATTTCCAGGAATGAAGAAGTCGTTCTGACTTTAGGCTCAGGGAGTGTCTCTGTTCGCGATTCAGTGAACACCATCACTCCGGCAAATGCTGTCCTCCTCCCAGCCACGTTTGCACTGCAGCCTTCATTCTCGCTCCCAACGGGCGAGTCATCGACACCCGCAACGATGACTCGCCCGCTTTCCATTTCTTCCTTCGTCGGGAGCCTCCACCCCGGCTCACCAAGCAGCACACTCATTTTTACTTGGCGTGATTGCTGGATTTGCGTTTCAAGTGCCGAATCTCAACAATATGCGACCCCGTGACAACATTTCCGGCTGAAACAGCCCGAATCTGAGTTTTCACGACGCGCGGAAGTTATCACTTTGACAGTGACGTTGTTTTTTTGCACCCCTGAATCCCCGCATTCGGCGCGAATTGCCGGTGCTTTGCATACTGCCCGCGATATGCTCTTTAACCAGCCGGATGTTTGGTTCCTTTCGTAAAGGAAAACGACTTTAGACACAGTTTGTCTTTGAGTCCTCATTTCCGGTATGGGTAACCTGTTCTGTTTGCGGCATGTGCCGTAATCAAACAACGGAGAAGCCAGCGAAGGGATGTGCAGCTTTTCGGATGATGGGGAGTTCAAATCATGCGGATGCGTAATATCTTAGCGGCCATGGCTGCGTTACTATCGATGCCCGAAATCACACAGGCGGGCTTGTGCGGGATCTCTTCGTACAATTGTTGTCCCACTGTCGCCTGTGCTCCGGCGTCGTGTTATACGACCTGCCGAGTGGCGACAGAAACCTGCTATCGCACCGTTTGCGAGACGGTTTACGAGCCTCAGGAATACACATCAACACGGACCGTTTGTGAAAACGTCTACGAGGACGTGCAGCAAACCTGTTACCGCACGGTGACAGAGACTGCGTATCGTGAAGAGGCTTACACCGTCTGTCGACCTGTTACCGAAACGGCTGTGCGTCAGGAGTCATACTGTGTCCAGCGTCCTGTCGTGGAAACTCTGTACCGGACCTGTAACTACACCGTTCAGCGACCGATCTGGGAAGAACAGGTTCGTGAGTGTCGATACACGATTCAGCAGCCGGTTTGTGAAACGATCCAGCAGGAATGCCGTCAGACTGTCATGAAGTGCGTGACCGAGACCGTGCAACAGGAACGCTGTTACACCGTGATGCGTCCAGAAGCACGCACACGTTGCGTTCAACGGAATGTGGGACGTTGGGTCACTCAGTCTCAATGCATTCCCGGTCCCGTGATTCCCCGCATTGTCTGCGGTCCCTGTGGCCCGCAGGTCTGCATGACGCAGTGTCCGCCTCGACAGGTTTGTCGTCGGGTGTGGTGCCCTCAGGTTGTCCAGGAACAGATTCCTTACACTGTGATGGTTCCTCAGGTTGTTCGTCAGAATTGCCCGGTTCAGGTGACGCGTTATGTCCCAGAAGTTGTCGTTAAGACCGTTCCGGTTCAGGTCACCCGAATGGTGGCGAGGGAAATCGTCCAGAAAGTTCCTTACCGCACATGCAGGATGGAAACGGAGACCAAGACTCAGCAGATCCCTTATCAGGTCTGTAAAATGGTCAGCGAACAGCGAACTCGCGAAGTCCCGTACACCGTTTGTAAAATGGTCAGTGAGAACTGCAGTCGCAAAGTTCCATACTGCGTCAATCGCCAGGTGCCCTACACAACGACTCGCCGTGCTTGCCGACAAGTGACTCGCGAAATCCCCACGACATGCACTCGAATGGTGGCTCGACAGGTAATGCGACAGGTTCCTTACACTCGCTGCGTGCTGATTCCGGAGACTGTCTGTTGCACCTCAAGCTGTGCTCCCGGCTCTGCTGGCATCATGAATAGTTGCGGCACAGGTGATTGTGCAGGAACTCCGATCGAAACTGGCAAGCCAGTTGCTCCTGTTGCCGAGCCAAATTCAGCTCTCTGATCGGCTCCGTTGACGCGATGTTGCCGCTTCTCTGACAGCCCAGCCAGTTTTTGGTTGGGCTATTTCTATGGAAAGCCGGTCGAGTTCCGGTGAAATCATTTGAAATCGGAAAGAACTCAGGGTCTGAAAATGCCAGCTCACCCATTCTTTCTCGCGACGAGTACATACATCTCCATGAATCGCTTGATGTCGCCCCGATTCCATGCTGTGACTTAAGCAGCCAAGTCTTCTGGATTTTTTTTCATACGCTGGCGAATTCAGATTGCTCACCCGCAGACAGAGCCGTATCACTCGAAATCATCAAACAACAAAACGTCAGTGGAAGTTTCAGCAAATTCGATGCGCTACGAATTAAAACGGAATCGCAGGATGCTGATTCTTTCGCTACTCTGCCTCCACGTTGTTTACCTGGCAACGCCACCAGACCGGATTCAACCGAAAGTGGTGACTTTCTGGTTACTGTGAGCCCGCAAAACCTCATCGTGAAACTACTTCACGGTTGGAGCGTTATGTGGAGCAGAATTCCAAACTGATTAGCGGAAACTGATTGTTACATGGACGTAAAGGATCGAGTTGTTGTGGTCACGGGAGCCGGTCGTGGAATTGGCGAGGCGATGTGTCGGCGTTTCGCAGTGGCTGGTGCCGGAATCGTCGTCGTATCGGATCGTGATGAAGACATGGCGAACGCTGTGGCAGCAGCGATTGGGCCACAGGCAATCGCCATTCGCTGCGATGTTTCTTCGGAAAAGGATATTCGAGACCTTGTTGAACGGACCCTTCAGGCGGCTGGGAAGATCGACATCTTTTGTTCCAACGCCGGCATTACATTCAAGGGCGGCCTTGAATCATCCAATGAAGAGTGGCAACGGATGTGGGACGTGAATGTTATGTCACGCCTGTATGCCGCTCGTGCTGTGATTCCGGGGATGCTAGAGCGTGGTGAAGGGTACATTGTCCAGACTGCGTCCGCGGCCGGCGTGCTGACTGAGATTGGATCAGCGTCTTACTCCGTGACGAAACACGCGGATCTGGCCATGGCCGAATGGTTATCGGTTTGCTACGGTCGCAGCGGAATTCGCGTTTCCTGCATTTGTCCGCTGGGTGTAGAAACGGACATGCTGGATGATTCTGATCCCATTCACCGCTACCTTCACCTGCATGCCATCACTGCCAATGAAGCTGCCGACTCTGTACTGGCGGGTATTCAAAGTGAGCAGTTTTTAATTCTGCCCCATCCTCAGGTGCTGGATTTTTTCAAACTGAAGACTGAAGACTACGACCGCTGGATTCGAGGAATGCAGCGATTGCGTCAAAAGCTGACGCGTGACGCTAAATCGTAATTCCAACGCCGAGCCAGCCTTGCATTCAGCAAAACCGCATTCAGCAAAACAATCAGGGGACCGAAACTCCGAAATCTCGCGACAGCTCGAGTAGAGGCAGTCCCATGATGGCGGTAAAATCTTCCGTCCCAATTTGATCAAAGAACGAAATGCCGAGGCATTCAATCTTGTAGCTGGCAGCACCGTCGAATGGCGCCTCGTGTTCAATATAGCGAGCGACTTCCGCATCAGTCAGTGTTCGCATGACAGGGTGTGTTTCTTTCACGAATTCTACCGGTTCGTCATGGCTGGGAACAAACTGTCGTCGGACGGCATCACCGCTGGCAATGGGACGACCGAATCATGAGCTACAGAATGACCCATTCACCTCGGAAGCCCGAATGGGAAAAACGACTCCGGGCAGGACTTGGTTCAGTTCCAGCATCGGACTTCGCAGCGTGGTGCGAGTGGCGACGTAAAGTACTCCGTTGGCGACAACCGGCATCCAGTAGACGGAAACGCACGAAGACAAAATCCTGACTACTTTGCAGTCAGATTGATTTGTCTCGTTGAACAGCATTCTCGATGATGAGGTGTTGGATGGATCAGCGGAACAACGTATCTTGCAGCATGTTGCAACCGTCGGCGATGGCCGAATGCGTCAATCCTTCAGAATTTATTCACGCAAACAGGATTTGCTGATGTCCACGTCTCTCAAGAGAATCTCTCCTGCTGAGTATTTGGCATGCGAACGCAAAGCGGAATTCAAAAGTGAATTCTTTCAGGGTGAAGTATTCGCCATGGCGGGCGGTTCGCCGACCCACAGCATGATCGCTGCCAACCTGATTCGTGAAGCAGGAAATGGCCTCAAGGGAAAACCGTGTGGTGTTTATAACAGCGACTTGAGAGTGAAGGTTCAGGCGACAGGGCTGTACACGTATCCTGATGCCTCGATTGTCTGCGGCGATCTGGAGTTCGATAATGATCAACGGGATACCGTGGTCAATCCCACGGTCATCGTCGAAGTCCTTTCCGATTCGACCGAGAAGTATGATCGCGGTCGCAAATCCAACCACTACCGCCAGATTCCTTCGCTGCGGGAAATCGTGCTGATCGCTCAGGATCAGACTCACATCGAACGATTTGTGCGGCAGCCTGAAGGCGGGTGGCTGTTGCTCGAAGAAAAGAATCCTTCCGGCACGTTCGAACTTTCGTCGCTCGGCATCTCCATCGCGATGTCCGAGCTGTATCGCAACGTGAAACTGGAAGCAGTGGATGCGGATCAGTAACCAAGAGTACCGCTGAGACTCTTGCCTCGACTTGAAGTTACTCTGCCCACGGGCAGAAATGAGGTGATGCCTCGAACATTCCGCATCGCCACAGACCCTGGCTACTGTTCGCCTTCAATCGCGTACAGCATATTTCTTGCTGCAATATAAAGGACATTATTGGCGACCACAGGCGTCGAGTAGATGGATGTCTCCATATTGATTTCTGCGAAGGGTACCCCATTGCGGGAAGTCGCCTCGGGATCGCCGGAATGGTGAAAGATCGCCACATCTCCATCTTCATCACCGATATAAACATTGCCATCCACGATCAAAGCCGAGCCCCAGGACGCGGCAAACAAATCGTAACTCCAGTAGGGATCGCCCGTTTTGGCGTTGAGGCAATGGAAGAGCCCGGAAAAATCGGCAATGTAGAGTACGTCGTCTTTGATCACGGCGGTGCCCAGCGAGCGATGAAACTGTTCTTCAAAGTCGATCGCTCCATCGGCATTGCGGTCAAACTGTGAGAATTGCCACACGACGGCAGAATCGGGATTTGGAATCACACGTTCTCCCTGAGACGCATCGACAGCACACAGCCGTCGGTGCGGCACAATCTGTCCGTCCAGTTCAACAACGAGATCAGCACTCACGTCGCTGCCGTCCAGCTTCTTTGACGGGTCGATGCACCAGAGTCGACCGTCGCCTTCGCCGTGTTCGGGATCCTCGCCTGGAGCGAGATACACCAAACCATCGTAAATGCAGGCAAAGGCAATGAGAGAATTGCGTGTCGCCCTACCTCCAATTCGAAACATGGAATCCTTGGGATTGCAGTCAAATTTCCACAGGATCTTCGAATGGCCGTGACCGTCACCTCGAGGATCGAAGCTGTACAACCAGCCGTCGCCGCCGGGAAACAGAATCTGCGGCTGACCACCGAGGATTCCATAACTCGCCGATGCCCATTGTGCGTGCAGGATGTTTTGGCCAGGAGCGCTGTCCGTCCAAACGACTTTTCCGGTGTCTCGATTCAGAGCGATGAAACTGGGGGCCTCAGGGGCGGGCAGTTTGACATGTCCCTCATCAACTCCATTCGACGTGCAAACGAATAGCAGCCCATCGACCATTAGAATTGAACAGTTGCTCATATTATGCGGTGAGACGCCCAGTTCTTTCAGCATGTCGAACCGCCACAGAACGTCGGCCTCGTCCAGGCTTCCATTCGCTTCTTCCTGAAACACGCCGTCGTTTTCCTGATCATGAAACCCTTTTGTATCGAGGCAGACGACCTCACCACGATTGGTCGTGGCCCACAGACGCTGGCCATCGACAACCGGCGTTGACGGCATGCCTTGCATCGGCCAATCGTGAACGCGTCCGGTTGGCAGTTTGGGACTGGAGTACTGCCACAAGAATTCACCGGTCGTCTCATCGAAGCAAAGCAGAACACCCAAATCCACTGCGGGCGGATATCGCTTCAAGTAACCGTTCGTATTATTTGTGCCGATGAAGACTCGGCCATTTGCGATTACGGGGTTACCGTAGGTTTCCGAGCCCAGCTTCACAGCCCATTTGATATTCTTTCCAGTTTTGACGTCCCAAATGGCAGGGATATTCTCGCCGGGCGGTGTGTTGTTGCGCTGCCGGGAACCACCCCATTGCGGCCAGTCGCCAGGTCCGACCTGCAGCGTTTCCCGATCAAGTTGATTTTCTCGGACCGCATCAAACGGCGGACCGATTTTTTCGGCAGCGAGATTTGCGTCGATACGCCGCAGACTCTGACGTGCGACTGCCTGAACCGCGAGATCATTATCTGCCAGGGCGGCGACGACCAACGGCAGAGCTACCTTCGCGGCAGGCCCAAGTTGTCCAAGCGCGGAGATGGCGCATTTTCGCTGACTATGATTCTGATCTGCGGCAAGCGTCGTTAAGGCGCGGATCGCGATCTCGGAATCGGCACCAACGCGACCGATGGCAGCGATCGCTGCTCGGGCGACCATCGGATTCTTATCGTCAACGGTGTCAATTAGCGCCGGGATAGCGGCGACCGCGTTTTTGCCATTGGCTCCCAGAACGAAGACAGCCGCCTTTCGCACACTGGGATCCGCATCGTTCAACCTCCCCACCACATCATCCAGGACTGCCAATTCTCCCAGGAGTCGCTCCAGAGCGAGCACAGCACTGCGCCGCAGCGCCGGGTCCGGATCTGCAATTGACCCACGAATCGCACGAGCCGCTTCTGTTGGTTGTTGTTCGACCAATGCCAGCCCTTCCAAAGCAATATCGCGCTGTGAAGTTTGCGAACCTGCGACCGCCTTGAGCAGCACGGGGACCGAGGCTGCACCAATGCGTCCCAGGGCTCGTCCGGCCGCTGGTGGCAAAACCCATTGTAAGCCATTTTGAGGGTTCTCACTCAGTGCCACGCTGAGCGCAGGAATCGCCGGTGTCGCTGCCGCCCCCATCTCTCCCAGCCGATTCGCCGCCGCTACAGACCACTCATCGCGCTGCTTCAGCAGATCAATCAGTGCATCCAGTGGCAGCCGCCCGACAGACTGTTGGATCGCCAGCCTCGCCCGGTTGCTGGCCTGTTCTGCCAGGTTCTTTTGCTCATTCTTCTGATAGTGCAGCGCCAGTTTGTGATATGTGTTTACCAGATCTCGGGCGATGGTCAGATTCTCGGGAGAGTCTTTCGACAACTGATTCAGTCGCGTTGCTGATTCCCGAAGAGTCGCTTCGGCCTGTTCAGAATCGCCAGCAGTGGCCTGCCCAGCCACTGAACCTCCAATTGGATCCGCAGTCGTTAAAGCCAGTCTGGCAGTGTGATGCAACACTGCAACGGCGAAAAACATTTCTGAACAGAGTTTCAGCATCTGTGTGAGCCTTGATGTTTATACGCGTCAGAAACTGCAATGAGCATCAGGGAACGCTGCCAACGGGAACACGATCTGGTTTCATACAGCGTCCCACACATTCGCGAACATTCTAAACTCCGTTACTATATGTCAGTCCCTACTGTCTCGCAGCCAGCGTTTTCTGGACAAACGTTCCGATCTGGACGAAGCCCTGAAAGGTCTCCAACGGGATACTTGTGCGTGCATGAAGTTGCTCCTTCTCGACAGCCACTGAGAATCCCGCATAACTGGGAGAGATCGTAAGTCCGTCGAGCAATTCCGGTTTCACAGGAATGGGAATCGCACCTGATCCCAGAATCAGCTTCGCGAACTTCAGAATCATATTTGGCATATCGACCAGCATCAGGAGGTTGGCCTTTTCGAGTTGACGCGCACGCGCTTGCAGCAGCTTCGAATCTGACCAGGTGGCGGCCGTCATTAACTGCTTCATGGATTCCGGTCCACCGCCCATCGTCTGCAGCAGCAGGTTTTCTTTCACGACAATACGTGCTGCGATTCCGTCTGGTCCGTACATCTTTTCGTTGATCGCCTTCTGGAGACCCGTGGGATCAAATTCCGGGGCAATCGTCTGTTCAATTCGCATGATATCGACGGATTGCCCGTCGATCGTTTCGGCAGCCATCTCGATGGTCTGCTTCTGCCGGATTCCGGCGACTTCATACTCCATACCCGTGCCAAAAATCTGAAACGCGTCGCGGACGATGGATGAGGGACTGATCTCAGCCAGAGCAAAATACCGCATCGCGGCATCTTCGTCCGGAAGCAAATCGCCGCCCATGACCATGGTTCCAAACTTTGCCTGCCGCATTAGCGCGATAGATTTCGTCGTCTTTTCGATCAGTTCTTTTTCCTTGAACATTTTCGCCATCATTTGCCCGGACCAGTCGAAAAACACCTTTGGATCTCCGCTGATGGCCTGATAACCGGATAAACCCTGGGGTAAAGTCTTGAGTCTGGCCATGTCGCTGACAGGCTGACTCCGGAAAAACACATCCGTCTGACTGTCGGCTTCGACCATCAACAGGTCTTCGATTTCCAACGCATCATCAGTGACTTTGACTGAAACGACAGCGGATTTCGAATCACGCGCTCCCTGCAACAAGACCTTTCCGAGACTCCGATACACCTCCAGAACACTCTCCAGGTCCAGGAGCGGGTTGCTACGCTGAATCTGCTCACCCATTGTCTGAAGCAGACGTTCCATTTGTTCTTCTGCGGAAGCCAACTCATTCGCGAATAGTTTTTTTAGTGATGTTCCATTGACGAAAATGCACAGGTGACCGGAACTCAGCGCCGCCTTTGTGCCGTCATCAAGCGATCCGGCGATGGATTCCCCGCTGCCGCTGAGACATTTCGTAAACTCATCAATGAGCCGGCTTGACTTTGAGCACGCCAGCCAGCCGTTCTTATCGGCAAAGTAAAACTGGGGCCCCATCGTCTCCTTCATTTTTGCAATATCCGTTGCAGGGATCAGCATCACGCCCTGCACTCTCTGATTTTCATCGGAAAGGTAAGCCATGTACCAATCCTTCTTTTGGTCAACGCTGGACAGCGTCGGGTCCGAGAGAGTCCGCCCCAGCGCGGTGGTCATCTGGGCCTTGGCGAGTTCACCAAATCCCGGCGAAACCTTGTTGATGAATGTCGATACCTCCTTCATCGTCGTCTCCGGAGCCTGCAGCCGAACCACGGCAACGGCAGACGCCGGGATCATCGTGATCGGTGCGTCGTTTGCCAGGGTGACCTGTGCGATCAGTACCAACAGGAACGAGGAGACAGTCAATATTCGCATAGGAAGAAACCTAGGGATGTGACGGTTGGAAGACGAGTGTTTGGTATGGCCACATCCGGCGCCCCACTCATGGTCCTGATGGTATCGAGTGCGACTGTCGAAGGCTATTCATCGCCTCCAACGACTTTGCTTGACGTGGAATAACATCCTGGTGCATGGCTTGGTTCCCTGTACAAAGGACGCTGGATTGTGGAACCGGGTATTGGGGCGATTAAATGTACGCTGGGATGAGAGCATTTGCGTGGGCAGAGTCCTGAGAGTCTTCATCGCGAGCTATAGACCGGAGCGCTGACCTACAACCTTGTGCGACTGAAGATTTTGCAAAGTGGCTACGCTGCTGGTCGCGAGATTCGCAGCATGAGCTTCACGGAAACTCATCAGTTGCTGGCGACGAACTGGTTGCTCTGCGCGTGCGTCGGGGTGACCGAATCGATGGCGGTCTCAGCGCAACAGCAGGGCACGTGCGCCGTCATCGGCCAGCGTCCGGACCGCGTGGAACCTCGAGAAAGCAACTGGCGTCCCAAGGTTCTGAAACTGATGACGGTGCCCAGGCGAGTCTTTCATGCGGCGCTAGCTGCTATCTCGAAAATCCCGTAAAGGCCCGTGGACAACGCCATTCGTGGCAGTGACTTGATGTCATGGATGATGCCACCGGGAGTTTCACCGAATCCGCTTGAACTGATCGACTGCAAGCTCCTTCAGCAACTGTCGTTTGATTCATTTGCCATGACCCAAGTTTCGACTGTTTGACTTCAATTGATTCCGGGAAAGTCAGATGTTATCAATAGGTCGTGGAAACCATGCAGCGCTACGCGGTCGCCAGGGCCGAACATCGCACTGAAGTGTGTATTCATCGCGGGAAGAGTGAAGTTGGTCCGGGCACCTATGAAGTCCGGAATTGGTGCGGCTGGCATCACTGGAAACAACACAAACTGCTGCCGTTAAGAAGTTCAGAGCGACGGCAAATCTAGAATAGTTGAACTGGATACAAATCGCTCTACGAAGTTTTCTACTCGAATGCTCTTCGCTGGAATTTGAATCATGTGCCGCATCCGCAACTCTTCACGAAACCTTTGGTCGCTCTGGGCATTCATGGCTATTGCCTGTATTGACCTGCCGCAGGTCAGCAATGCCGACGAAAAGCCGTCAGTGGTCCGAAACGGAAATCCTGCTCAACGTACCGATGCTGTCTTCCTTCGTCCAGATACACATAAATCTGTTGCCACGCGCCTGCTGCTGACGAATAACGATGCCAAGGTTCCATTGATCATCGTCAAAGGCACTCCGTATGAAATGGGGAGGCAATTGGGAGAAGCCATGCGGCACGAGATCAACACGTTTATTCCTGTGGCACTAGCAGGGATTATGCAGGAACTGAAGGTCTCAAGCGAAGACCTCCAGGAAGTCTGGTCACGTACGTCGGCGTACGGTGATGACCGACTCGAACAGGAACTTGCCGGACTCGCGGACGGATGTGGCCTGCCTTTGTCGATGCTGGAAGCGGTTCATGCGGTCCCATTGCTGATGCCCTATTCCTGCAGCAGTATAGCCGCGTGGGGGGATGCCACAGAAGATGGACATCTTTATCAGACTCGAAATCTGGACTGGAGCCTTGAAGTGAAGGCTCATGAGTTTCCGGTGATCATTGTTTACGTTCCCGATGACGGCATACCCCATGTTGTGCCTACGTTTGCTGGGATGATTGGAGCCCATACAGGCATGAATGCTAAAGGTATCGCCCTGTCGGAAATGGGTGATGCCTCCGGCAAAGAGGCACCGTATTTTGTTCATGCACCGCACTTCACGGTTTTCTTTCGCACGATGTTGTATGACAGTGACTCCCTGACTGAAGCTCTTGAAATCTTCCAGGCTCAGCCCATGACCAAGCGATATCATTTCGTATTCGGCGATGGACAGACGGACAAACGCGCTGTGAAAGTGCGAGCTCATTCACCGGAGCCCACGGATAAACGGCTTGCCATCTGGAAGGACAATGATCCGGACGACGAGTTTGCTCCGAATGTCCTGAGTTGTGTCGTCTACAACGACGAAGGACGCGGCGCATTTCCTATGCTGAAGTCAGGATTCGGAAAACTGAACGGCGAAAAACTGGTCGAGTTGGCCAACCAGATTCCCATCAAAGGCGGCAACGTCGTCAACATTGTCTACGATGCCACCGACCTTCGAATGTGGGTCACGTATGCCATGGGCGATCAGGAAGCGTACCAGCGTCCTTCCGTGTTCCTGGATCTGAAGAGTCTGGACATTGACGCCGATGGAAACGCTGATTTTGTGACTGTTCAAAACTCATCGGTTCGCAGGGAAAAGTGATCTGTCGCACCTGAAGTGGCACGCGGTTCTCTCGCTTTCTTGCCCCTGTTGAGTCAAGCGTTGGGGCGCAGTACTCGAACCCAATGCAAACCAAAGCGTGCGGTTTGCGGCAGTTCGTGTTCATGTCACAATCTTCAGGAATGCGACGCAAGACGTTCGCCATATCCATAAAGTTGTAAAACCCACTTCAGTCGGTTGTTTACAATCTCAAGATGTTGTTGACTCAGAAAGAACTCATTCTTCTTGTAGGCCCGCAGAGATGGCAGCAAATCATTGATCTTTGGTTCAAGCCACTCCCAACCGGGCAGACTCAGGGACTCATAGACTTTTCTGATTTCGCCATGTGGGTCCATTTCAAGATCTTCAAACCGCATTTCGTGAAGTCGTCCTTGTGGAATCAGATGCTTCGATCCTTCGTAGGTTCGAATGCATTTTTCATAGAAATAGAGCGTGTCTTCTTCGCTGCCTGAAAAATCAGGAGGTCCCAGTGCGTTCTCGGAAAACATAGTTCTCCGCAGATGCAGCGTCGACTGATAGACGGCGTACGGATCACGCTTGATGTAAACAAATCTTGCGTCAGGGAACATTTCCAGCAGAATCGGAATGCGGAAAGTGTGGCCCGGATTTTTGGTGACGATGGACTTGTTTTGCCGATACGTCAGCTTTTTCATGAGGCGCAGGAACGAAGCCTTCCAAATGGTTCGTTCGTTGTCCGTCATGTCACCAGGATCAAAGAACCGCTCGTAAACCTCCCGTCGATCAGAAAAAGTGGTCATCAAATACGGGGAAATTCCACAATCCAGAGCCAGGGCAATATCTTCTTCCTGCGGCTCATTCCAGCCCGTCGCAACATTGTCCATTGGGCGAGTCGCGGGAAGAAATGCCCGTGTCAGCGGCGCGACAATCTTTTCTGTCAAAAGAAAGTGAGACGGATTCACGCAGTGATAGAGATTAGGAAATGTGACCTGCGGATCCATGGACATCAGGTTATGCAGCATCGTTGTGCCGCTTCGCCAATGTCCAAGAATGAAGATAGGCGGATGGGTTATCGTCGTTTCGCGAACCCGACGGCCAAACACGAGGCTCTCAACTTCGCTGTAAATGGAATTAAAAACGCTGACAAAAACAATCGACAGCCACCGTGGCAAATAGGACCATGAGAACCGGGGCTTCAGTCGTATCAGACGTATCAACCCTGCGACAGTGAGACCATGCCACATGCAGATCAGCCCCTGTTTCGACGCTTTCACAGCAGGAGTTGCAGGCCCTTTCGATTCGACTTTGCTTTTGGAGTCTTCACTCATAGTTATCAATGGTGTAACTCAAAAGGAAACAGCGACCCGGTACGACTCTCCCTGGCAGCAGTGTAAAACACGCTCTCCATTCTGAACCGATGCGCGCACCAGCGGCGTGCGTGTGGCATTAAGAGAGACCAGTATTTGCAGCGCAAGGGAAGCAGAAGTTCGTTAGTATGACGCCATTCGAAGGGCTGTCCACACACTGCAACTTAATTCACGCGTACTTTTTATTGCCGGTATTCAACGGTCGCAGAAATGGGGTCAGGAACGAATAGCCAAATGCCCCGCAGAGTGCTGCGCACTATTGGTAGCTGCCCTTTTCTGTGGTCCTTGCTGCGCTCTTTCGCTGAGACTTGACAGACGACTAGGGCAAGTCAGGATCCCACTCAGGAATTCCGCCATTCTTGATTTGAGCCTCATACAGTTCAGGAAACGGCTGAGTCGGGGACATGGCGGCCGTTTCATTCACCATCATCGGTCGAGTTACCTTCCACCATTCACTGTACGCCGCCCGCATCTTGTCAACGATAGCAGGAAACTTTTCCAGGACGTTTGTCGTTTGTCCTGGGTCGGCTTCCATATCGAACAATTCTCTGTTGTTGACAAATCGATATCGCTGATTGCGAACGCTGAACGTCTTCCATTGATAGTCATTTGGCTCTTTTCCCGTCGGCCATCGCCCGACATGAGTAAAGAGGTAACGGTCGGCCCATTCAACCGCGGGATCTTTCAGTAGTGGAACCAGACTTCGTCCTTCGACCTGATTCTCGGGAGTTCCTGCACCCGCGATTTCAATCAACGTGGGAAAGATGTCAATATCTCCGGCAATTCGATCAATGTCCTGACCTGCTGCCCAGTGTCGATCCCAACGAACAAAAAAAGGAACACGTACACCGCCTTCATCTGTCGACCCCTTGAGGCCTCGCATTCCCGCGTTATAAGGTGTCATAGGCGTACCGTCCGGAGACTTGCCCATCTCTGCACCTGGTTTGCCGGAGCCTCCGCCTGTCATACCATTGTCCGACATAAAAATCACAACCGTGTTTTTTAAAAGGTCCCACCCCTGCAGTTGTGCCATGAGTCGTCCCACGTTGTCATCTATGTTTTCAATCATTCCGTAGAACGCGGCCTGTTCCTGATCAAAGCCGCAGTCCAGAAATCGCTTTTTGGATGCTTCAGGAGCAAGAAACGGACCGTGGGGAGCGTTAGTGGCAATGTAGGCAAAGAATGGTTTCTCTTGCTGTCGAACTTGATTAACCCAGTGAGTTGCGGCGGAAAAAAATACGTCGGTGCAGAATCCATGCGTCTTTACGAAACGGGTATTGCGACGAATGACTGGGTCAAAGTACGAATTTTTGGGAGCGTCTGCACAGCTGCATTCATAAGCTTGTCCGATTCCTCCGGCACCATGAATGAATGCTTCATCAAATCCACGTCGATGCGGCTGATAAGGCTCCTCATCGCCGAGGTGCCATTTGCCAAAAATCCCGGTCGTATAGCCAGCAGCCTTCAGAACCTGTGGCAGTGTCACCGCATCGAGCGTCAGACGTTCGCGTTCCAGGATTGTATGAGTTACGCCGTTCCTCATGGAGTGGCGACCCGTCATCAGCGCTGACCGAGTAGGGCTGCAGGTGGGAGATACAAGAAAGCGAGTGAATCGCGTACTCGTATCATGAAGATTGTCCAAACTGGGTGTCTTCAGCCATGGATGTCCATGACGCCCCAAGGGAGGATAGCCCTGATCATCTGTGATGATCAGTACGATATTTGGAGCCTTGTCGAACGCATCGGCTTGTCCCGCGAGCAACCCAGCAAAGAGTACCAATGTGCTCAAACCCATTTGACAGATTCGCATCTGTGGCTCCGTTGGTGAAGTGGAGTGGAAACTCCTGAAAGTCTGACAGCTCGGCGGTGGATCATTCCACGGTGATCAATCCTGAACGTTGCGTTGACGTAGCCGCGCGCTGACGCGATTCAGGATTCCCACCTCTTTGGCGGTTAGCGACTCCCGCCCTTCCAAATGGAGTTTCTCGAGGATTCGGTCGAGCTGGTGTTCTTCCTGTGCCCGCTCTTCACATTCCCGTGCAGCATGTTCTTCTTCACGTCGTGCCTTCCAGCGGTCCAGAATTCCAAACCCGGCATCTGCCTCGTCATCCGGACGACTGGAGTCATCCTGGCGACTGGAGCCGTCCGCACGATCAAGGCTGGTGTACCCCTCAGAAAAATCGTAACCGAGGAAAGAGTCATCCACATCTTGCGGCGGGTTCCATTGGCTCACTTCATGAATGTGCATCACCAGCAAGAATGCTGACAGAGCCACCAGGCTGCTGATGTCGAACACAAATCCCGCAAGAATTCCAAAGAGAGAAACCACAAGTCCGATGCGGAGCATCAGATCACGAGTTTCCAATTCCACGAAACGCAGATTGAGAAACGCGGCAAACGCCTGACCGGCATCTAATGGGCGCACGGGAATAAGATTGAATAATCCCAGGCAGTAATTCACAACAAAGGCGACTCGAAGGCAATTGTGCGCAAAATTGTCAGTCACACTCAGGTCGAGCATTCCAAAGGGGTTCAACAGTCCCTTCAGCAAATCAAGTTGATGGAGTTCCCATGCACACAATGACGCAATTACAAGGCTGACACATGCACCAGAGAAGTGAACAGCAAGTGACTGTCGAAAGCTCGTTTTTTGGTGGGAAACAATCATTCCGCCCAACGGCCAGATCACTACCGAGCCTGGAAGGCAGTGGAATTGCCGGGCAAAAAACAGATGAGCGATCTCGTGAAGTATCAGACTCATCAACAGGATCGCCGCTGCCACAGCCCCAAACACAGGGTTATGCATTCGCCACATTAACGCGACAACGACAACCGGCATCAGGAAGCTCAGCCTGAGCGGAACTCCCAGCAGTCGCCCCATTGGGAACGAGAATGTCAGTAAACTGTCTGTTTGGTACATGTGGCAGATTGTAAACAACCCTGGCGTCCCAAAAAAACACTTCAGCGGCTATTTTTTCCCGCTAGTGAAACTCCTGATCAGAAAATCGGAACTTCAATCCGTTGCCCATTTTAACCGTCAAGGTCAAATAATGACGATGAGAACGCAATGATTTTGCCGTTTGGCGTCGTGATCCGCCCTGCTCGCTTGTTTTGAGGTGCCGCCCCTGGTCCAATTCGCGTTCTGAGAGTGAATTCGTGATCAGGAACGTGCGAATTTGGACGGCCAATGAAGCGACAACGCTCACGAGACTGAAAAAATTCGTCAAAAACAGGCTGTAAATCAGTTCCTGTTGATCGAAAGTTCTTGTCCGAGTCAATTCGCTCTCGTTGAAACTTTTCGCCTTCATCCCACTTGGGGTCGTTTAGAACGGCGATTGTTCCCACCTTTTGTGTCAGACAGGAATTTGAAGAGATGGCGGTTAAAGTTTATTACGACGACGATGCGGACCTGAGCCTTCTGAAAGGCAAGACGATTTCCATCATCGGATACGGAAGTCAGGGACATGCTCAGGCTCAGAACCTGCGCGACAGTGGTTGCACGGTTCTTGTCGGTCAGCGCCCAGGCGGTGCGAATTACGATCTGGCCATCCAGCACGGGTTCAAGCCAGTCTCAGCCGCGGAAGCCGCTGAAAAGGGTGACCTGGTCAATATCCTTCTGCCCGACGAACTGCAGGGCGACGTTTACCGCAACGACATCAAGCAGCACCTGAAACCTGGCAACCTGCTGATGTGCTCCCACGGCTTCAACATTCACTTCAATCAGGTGCAGCCTCCCAAGGGCGTTGATGCCGCTCTGGTTGCACCCAAGGGACCTGGTCACCTCGTCCGCAGCGAATACGAAAAAGGCGGCGGCGTGCCGAGCCTGATCGCTCTGAGCGAAGGCGCTTCAGAGACGTCTCGTCAACTGGCTCTGGCTTATGCCAAGGGCATCGGCGGAACTCGCGGCGGCGTGATCGAAACCTCATTCGCCGAAGAAACCGAAACCGACTTGTTCGGCGAGCAGGTCATTCTGTGCGGTGGTGTCAGCGCGTTGGTGAAGGCGGGATTCGAGACACTGGTTGAAGCGGGCTATCAGCCAGAAATGGCCTACTTCGAATGTATGCACGAACTGAAACTGATCGTCGACCTGTTCTATCAGGGCGGTCTGAACTACATGCGATACAGCGTGTCGAACACAGCAGAATACGGCGACTACACTCGTGGTAATCGCATCGTGACCGAGCAGACCAAGGCCGAGATGAAGAAGATCCTCGGCGAAATTCAGAGCGGTCAGTTTGCCCGCGACTGGCTGCTGGAAAACAAGGCCGGGCAGGCGTCATTCCTCGCCACTCGCCGCCGTGAACGCGGTCATATGATTGAAATCGTCGGCAAGCAGTTGCGAAAGATGATGAGCTGGATTTCTTCCAAGGAAGTCTAGATCGCCGTCCCGTGTGATTTCTCAAAGCCCGGCTGTTCGATCTGCGATCGGCCGGGCTTTGTTATTGTACCTTACACCCGTTGCTCCGTCGGCGGAACGATGGGGCTACGACAGGCCTATGTCCTTGATCGAAATCCAACCGGTCGCGATACCGATCGTCGGCACACTTCGTCCGCCCGGGTCGAAGAGCATCACCAACCGCGCGATGATTCTCGCAGCGTTGGGAGACGGTCCGACCACGCTCACGGGAATGCTCGACAGCCAGGACACGCGAGTCATGGTGGAAAGCCTTCGTCGACTCGGCTTCATCGTCGATCAGGACGTCGAGGCCTGTCGCTGCACTGTGCATGGGCTGGCCGGAAGGATTCCAGCGAAGAAGGCTGACTTATGGCTGGAAAACAGCGGCACCAGCATCCGATTTCTGACCTCGTTGTGTGCGCTGGGCAGCGGACAGTATCGACTTGACGGAGTCGAAAGAATGCGACAACGACCAATCGGTGATCTGGTGCGAGCCCTCGCACCTCTGGGTGCGAATATTCGATTCGAAACGCAGAACGGCGATTGCCCGCCGATCATTGTCGATGGATTGCTCAGCTATTTCACCGGCGGTTGGACGTCGATTCAAGGCAGCATCAGCAGCCAGTTTCTCAGCAGCCTGCTGATGACAGCGCCGGCCTGCCAGAAAGATGTGCATGTCCGAGTCGATGGCGAACTGGTCTCAAAGCCTTACGTCACGATGACGCTCGACATGATGCGAGCGTTTGGGGCCGAGGTGTTTTGTCCCGGCGATCTTTCGGAATTCCACATCAGCGCGAAACCGTACAAGGCGGGCACTTACGACATCGAACCGGATGCCTCAGCCGCCAGCTACTTTTTCGGAGCGGCGGCTGTCACGGGAGGATCGGTGACGATCACGGGACTGTCCAAAAATGCCTTGCAGGGCGACATCGGATTTGCCGCCGCGCTTGAACGAATGGGCTGCGAAGTCATCTGGGGCAGTGATCAAATCACGGTCAACGGTAAGCCACTGCACGGCATTGACATCGACATGAACGCCATCAGCGATACGGCTCAGACATTATCGACCGTCGCTGTCTTCGCCGATAGTCCGACAATAATTCGCAACGTTGGCCACATGCGTCACAAGGAAACCGATCGCATTGCTGCGGTGGTTACGGAATTGAAACGAGCCGGCATTCGAGCCGAAGAAAGAGAAGACGGTTTGACGATTTATCCTGGTACGCCGGAGGCTGCGGAAATTCATACGTACGACGATCATCGGATGGCGATGAGTTTCTCGCTGCTTGGCCTTCGAGTTCCCGGCATTCGAATTCTGGATCCGGGCTGCACGGCAAAAACCTATCCCAACTACTTTGAAGACCTCACCGCATTGTGTTCCGGCAAGTGCTCACCGGGAGGCGTTTCATGAGCAGCGGAGGCGGTTGGGGACGAAGTGGCGGATCGGGCGGCGGGAATCGACGAGGACCTCAACATCGACGGCCTCAGCAGGGAGGCAACCCGTGGGACAAATCTCAGAATTCACGCAGCAGTGATGAACCGGATTTGGTTGTTCCCGAACCGTATATGAACGGTCGGCACCTGGCGTACGCTGTGTTGCAGGAATACGATCGCTCCGAGCGTTTCGTGCAGGACATCTTCGCCGAGTTCGATCAGCGGCATCATCTGTCCTCACAGGATCGCGCGCTGGCGGTGGATGTGGCGTCCGGAGTCGTCCGTCGGAGTCGGACGCTGGATGTGATGATCGAGTCGCGGATGACCAGGCCGCGCCACAACGTTGAACCTGACCTCTGGCGAATCCTGCGGCTGGGTGCCTATCAGCTGCTGTTCGCTCGCACGCCGGAACACGCGGCGGTGGATTCGACTGTGGATTTGTGCCGCGATCTGGACCGATCTCGCTGGACGGGTTTCGTCAATGGTGTGCTGAGAAACATCGGGCGCCTGCTGACGGATGCTCCCTGCGATGGACCATCGCAACGATCTTTGCCAACGACAAACGGCAACTGGCGTTCGCTGAACGAAGCGGTGTTCGCAGATCCGGGAATTGATCGTGCACAGTACTTCGCCGATGCGTTTTCGCTGCCGATGTTTTTGGCAACTCGCTGGTGCGCGAGGTTTGTAGCGCCGGGCTCAGAGCTTCTCACCATCTGCTTTCAATCGGTCAGTCCGCCGTCGACTTCGCTGCGAGTGAACTCAATGCGAGCGACCACGGCCAGCGTGCTCAGCGCGTTGACGGAGTTCGGATGCAAAGCCAGCCCTGGGCACATTGAAGGCAGCATACATCTGGACCAGTCTGTCCGACTTGAAGCGCTGCCCGGTTACTCAGAAGGATTCTGGAGCGTTCAGGACGAGGCCGCGATGTCGGCTTCGGTGCTTCTTGCGCCTAAGGCTGGCGAGCAGATCCTTGACATGTGTGCGGCCCCTGGCGGAAAAACGACACACCTTGCGGAGCTAAGCAACGACCAAGCTCACATCACCGCCTGTGACGTCGCCACTGGTCGCCTAAAACGAGTGCTTGATAACGCTTCCCGACTACAACTGAGTTCCATTGTACCGCAACTCATCGGCAAAGATGGCAACAGCCTTCCCGATGGTCCGTTCGATGCGATTCTGGTCGATGTGCCTTGCTCCAATGCGGGCGTTCTGAATCGTCGTCCCGAAGCCCGCTGGCGATGTGATGAAAACGCGTTGAGAGAATTGGTACTTCTGCAAACCAAGCTGTTGCTTCAGGCCTGCGAGCGAACTCGCCCGGGCGGTCGAGTTGTCTATTCGACCTGCAGTCTGGAACCTGAGGAAAACCGCGGGGTCGTCGATGCGGTGCTCTCGGCCATGCGTGAATTCAAACTCGAGCGCGAAATCCTGCACCTGTCTGGGCAACCTGCCGATGGTGCGTATCAAGCGTTGCTGAGTCGGAGGGAATGAAAACACGGAACTTGCCTTTGTAGGCAGCGGTGATCGCAGAAGGCTTGCGTTTTTTGTGACGATGACCGATCGTTCGTCGATTCAAGCGATCCGATTTTTCGCCGGTGTGAAGTCAACATGCAAGCTCACGAGTATCTCCGGGAACTTATCCCATTTCCGTCTGTCAGCAGCGAATCCAATAGCGACATTTCCGATTGTGTTGAACGCTGGCTGCGGCGATTGGATTTTGAGATCGAACGACTTGACTATCCGGATGATTGCGGAGTAAAAAATCC
>JANPHT010000009.1:0-34968 GCA_031424595.1 Planctomycetota bacterium | reverse complement strand
GCCGCTCAGGTGACTCGTGGAATGGCCTTCAATGCCAAAGGTGAGTATGACAATGCCATCAAGGAATTTGACATTGTAACGGCTATCACCGGGCGTGAACCAGAGAAGTTGCAGAACCGAGCGGACGCCTATGGTCATCGTTCCTATTCCCTCTATCAAAAGGGCAGTTATCTCGAGGCGATCGACAGCGCGTATTTCGCAACATTGGAGAAAAGCGACAATGTCGTGGCTCACAATAATCGAGCGATGGCCTACATCGCTCGACAGGACTACGACAAAGCGATCAACAGTGCCAATCGCGCTATCAGTGCGGCCGAAAAATCGGCCGAAGCCTACAGCATTCGCGGCCTCGCTTATGCTGGTAAGAATAATATCGATCAGTCATTGAAGGATGCCAACAAGGCACTTGAGCTGAGTCCACAACTGTCTGAAGCATTTCAGCGACGCGCGGTTGCGCATGTGCTCAAGGGTGACGCGGCGAACGCGAAAAAGGACTTGGATCAGGCTCTGTCTCTCAAGCCGGAAAATGTCGATGCGTTATGTGATCGGGCCTACCTGTTTGGGCTTGCCGGTGATCTGCCGTCCGCGATGATCGACCTGAATCTGGCCGTGCAGACGAATCCGTTGTCGGCGCGAACTCACTATCAAAAGGGCCTTGCATCGCTTGAGCAAAGCAATGTTGATCAGGCAATGACCTGCTTCAACGAAGCCATTCGGTTGCAGGAAAAACATGCAGGGGCGCATTGCTTCCGCGGCTACGCTTATCTGGAAAAGAAAGAATTTGAGAAGGCGAAGGACGATTTCGACAAAGCCATCAGCCTGGATTCAAAACTGGCAAAAGCCTATGCAGGACGAAACAAGGCCCTGAAGATTCTGGGGCTTAATAAAGAAGCGGCTGCTGATCTTGCAAAGTTCAAGGAAATGACGGCTCCGCCAAAGAAGGCTGCAAAGAAAGATAAAGAGAAGGAAGAAGAGCCCGCCAGGTTTGTTGTGAAGTCGAAGGCAGTTGCTCCTGAGAAGCGAACACAAATGCTGCGATCGGCGAAAGAGATCGATCGTTTGGTACAGGAGAACTATACGAAAGTGGCGGTGAAGCCGAATGATCGAACAACAGACTCCCAGTTCCTGCGTCGAGTCTATCTGGATATTACGGGAACTATCCCGACCTACAATCAGACTCGCAAATTTCTCACGGCTACGGATGCCAACAAGCGATCATTGCTGATTGACGAACTACTCAGTAGTGACGGCTACGCAAGCCACAATTTTAATTACTGGGCAGATATCCTGCGATACACCGATAACCTCAACACGAACGTGCGAGGTGAGCCGTATCGGCAGTGGATAAAGCAGTCTCTGGCGGAAAGCAAGCCGTGGGACAAGATGGTTCATGAGATGATGACGGCGGAAGGCCTGATCTGGAAAGATCCGGCCACTGGTTATATGCAGCGGGATGCCAATATGCCGCTGGATAATATGAATAACACAGTCCGCATTTTCCTTGGAACCCGCATCGGCTGTGCTCAATGCCATGACCATCCGTTCGACCGGTGGACTCAGAAAGAGTTCTACCAGATGGCGGCTTTCACCTACGGAACACTGACGGCCACGAATGGTGGCGACAAGCGGTATTGGGAAAGCAATCCGGACGATCGCCTGCAAACCGAATACGCCATGATCGAGCAGGAAGAAGAAGAGCGTCGTAATAACAGCTATCGTTTCGATCGCCTGATCAGCATCAACATGATGATGGTTAACGATCAGGTGGATCGAAAAGTCACGCTTCCCAAAGACTATGCCTACGACAATGCCAGAGCAGGCGATGTGGTTGAGCCGAAAGCTCTGTTTGGAAAACCGGCAGAACTGCGTGCTGGAGAAAAGCCCCGCCAGGCGTTCGCGCGCTGGCTGACATCAAAAGACAATCCACGCTTTGCCCGGACAATCGCCAATCGATTATGGAAACAAGCCTTTGGCATCGGTCAGATCGAACCGGTGGACGACATGATGGATTCAACGGTTGCCGAGAATCCGGAGCTGATGACGTTTCTGGAAGCAGAAATGAAGCGGCTCGACTGCGACATGAAAGAATTCCTGCGAATTATCTACAACACGGAAACCTATCAGCGACAGGCAAGTGTGGAAGAAGTGAATCCAGGGGATCCCTATCACTTCACTGGTCCCGTTCTCCGACGCATGACGGCGGAACAGGTTTGGGATTCCTTCCTGACGCTGGCGGTGCCTGATGATTATCGCGAGATGCCGGCGCAGCTTCGCACGGATGTCATTGGCGTCGATCTGACTGCCGTAAAGGCTCCTGATCTGTTGGCGGCCGATACAGTAGGCAATCAGGTCGATGGAGTCCGGGGTAAGTACCAGCAGCCGCATATGTACAAGGGCGTTCTGCTGGCACGCGCTTCAGAATTGCAGTCACCGGTTCCAGCCAACCACTTTCTGCGAATGTTTGGGCAGTCGGACCGCGAATTGATCTCCGCCTCGTCCACGATGGGGTCAGTGCCTCAGGTTCTGTTTATGTTCAACGGTCCGATTTCGCATATGCTGCTGGAGAGCAATTCGACGATTTATAATAATGTCATGAAAAAGAAGTCGGTCAACGATGGCGTGCGTGCCATCTTCATGACAGTTCTGAATCGCGAACCTGATGCGGAAGAACTTGCATTGGCCATGAAAGAAGTTGCCGATCAGGGTGCCCCAGGTTATGGCAACGTAATCTGGTCATTGGTCAACACTCGTGAATTTTTGTTCGTCCAGTAACGCCGGAGACAGATCGTTTATACTCCGCGCGGCCGAAGATGACACTTTTATGAGCACAGGATCGTAACCCAATGCGTCAGCGAGGGATTTTTGGACACGTAGCCGAACAGCCAGGACTCAATCCCTGACCTGCTTTTTGGGTTGTGAAAATAACAATCGTGCCACTTCAAAACGGACGCGGCGGGATAAGGTGACTTTCACCCACAGGACTTCTAACGGCTTTCCGTGAGATGAAGTTCACTCAACTCAAACATACCCACGAACAAATCGAGCACTCCCAATGAGAAATATCTTTTCGAAACTTGATGGACTCAATCGTCGTCGGTTTGTGGAATACGCTGCGAAGTCTGCTTTGGGTGTCAGTCTCTTGCCCGCACTGGACAACGCAGTCAACGCGGCACAGGCGGCACCAGGGCTCGGCGGAAAAGCCAAACGTCTGATCTACCTGTTTATGAACGGCGGCATGACGCATCTGGACACCTTCGATCTGAAGCCCGGTCACGAAAACCAGGGCGAGACGAAGGGCATCGCGACAAATGTTGCTGGCCTGCAGCTGAGCCAGTTCCTGCCTACGCTGGCGTCTCAATTCGACAAAATTGCCGCCATCCGCTCAATGTACACTCTCACCGGTGACCACGAAGACGGTGAGTATCTGATGCGAACCAGCTACGAAGAGATCGCTACCGAAAGACATCCATCGATTGGCCCCTGGATTCAGCATTTCAAAGGTCGCCAGAGTAAGTCTCTGCCGGACACCGTTCTGATCAGCGCGCCGGCACGTCATCCGGGAGCGGGCTTCTTTGATCCGACATTCAGCCCTCTGCCGATTGGTGACCCGAATCGTGGGCTGGAGAATACGACCTCTCCGGCGTATCTGACTCAGAATTCTTTTGGCAAACGGATCGGTTTGATCGATGCATTCGATAAGAAATTCCGCGATCGCTTCAAGCAGCGACAGGTTCAGGCTTACAACGATTTTTATACCGAAGCAACGACCCTGCTCTCCAGCGGCGAACTGAAGGCGTTCGATCTGAATGAAGAGAAACCAGAGGATCGAGACCGCTACGGACGTGATGCCTTTGGTCAGGGTTGTCTGTTAGCCCGCCGCCTTGTCGAGAGCAATGTGCGTTGTGTCGAAGTCACCTGCGGTGGTTGGGACATGCACGCGAACATCTATAACGGAGGCACCCTGCCAGCACGCACGGCCATTATGGATAAGGCGGTGGGCAATCTGCTGAAGGATCTGTCCGAGCGAGGCCTTCTGGATGAAACTCTCGTGGTTCTGACGACCGAATTTGGCCGTTCTCCGGTGATCAATTACAACGCGGGGCGCGACCATCATCCGGCGGTATTTTCGTCGATGCTGGCCGGTGGTGGGATCAAGGGAGGACAGTTCTACGGCACTTCCGATGCCGCAGGACACGCGGTGGATCAGGACGGAGTTGCTCCGGCAGCGTTTAATGCGACGATCGCTTCGGCGCTGGGATTGCCGCTGGAAGAAATCGTGCATTCGCCAACCGGACGTCCGTTCAAAGTGGCCCACGACGGTAAGCCGATTTCAAAGCTGTTGTAAATTCGGCGCTAATCCTGCGGAAGCCCGGCAATGTCTGAAGTTGTGTCAGCTGGCTGGCGGTTGCAGCATTCCAAGGAGCTTTGTCTCTGGCTCACGGAGGACGCATCGTTGTCCTGGCCGTTTGTTAGTCCTACGATCCGCAGCACTGATGGGCAGGGTGTGCAAGCAAACGGCCGTTCGCCGGATGGCTCTCTGCTGAAACGAGCATTGAAGAATCATTATGCGAATTGCCTGGATTGAGTGTGCAACAGGTCTGAGTGGTGACATGACTCTGGCGGCGTTGATTGACGCCGGAGCGGACGTGACCAAAGTCCGGCAGGCCATTGCCTCATTGAATTTGCCTGATGTTGTCGTTCGAGTTGAAACGGTCATTAAAGGCGGATTTCGTTCGCTGCAGGTTCTTGTCGATCATCCTGAACAGCACTCTCATCGGCACTACACGGATATTCGTCACATTATCGAAAAGGCAGCAGCATTGACGCCTCGGCAGCGACAACTGGCGCTGCAAATGTTTCTTGCCGTCGCCGAAGCCGAAGCGCGAGTTCATGGGTCAACGATTGAGCAGATCCATTTCCACGAAGTCGGCGCGATCGATTCGATCGTTGATATCGTTGGCGTGGCAGTGGCGTTTGACCTGCTGGGGATTGAGCGAGTGATCTGCAATGCTGTTCCGCCGGGTCGAGGGTTTGTCAAAATCGACCATGGGATCTGTCCTGTGCCGGCTCCGGGGACCGCAGAGATTCTGAAGGGAATTCCGCTCGCCGATGTGCCGGTCGAAGCGGAATTGACAACGCCCACCGGAGCCGCCATCGCGAAAACTCTGGCTGATAGTTTCGGCCCAATGCCGGCGATGACGATCGAAGTGATCGGCTGCGGCTGCGGAACGATGACGTTTGCCGAACGAGCCAACGTTCTACGGATCTTCATCGGCACGGCGACCATCGCAGAAAACACCGAACATGTCGTGTTGCTGGAGACCAATCTCGACGACGTTTCGGGCGAAACGATTGGTCATGTTCGCGAACGCCTGAATTCCGTCGGCGCTCTGGATGTATTTGTAACCCCAGTGCAGATGAAGAAAGATCGCCCGGGCGTCGTTCTGAGCGTTCTCTGCCGACCGGAAAAAGTTGCCCGATGTGAAGACATCCTGTTCACGGAGACCGGAACGCTCGGCATCCGCCGCCTGCAGATCCAGCGCAGTGTGCAGCACCGCGATGTCGTTCAGGTCTCAACGCCCTGGGGCAACATTTGCGGCAAGCGAGCATGGCGTACCGGGATGCCGCCAACATTTTCGCCAGAGTTCGAAGACTGTGCCCGGGTGGCTCGAGAATGCAGTGTTCCTTTGCGGGACGTCTATCGAGCGGCCGAGTCGTCGTTCGCGGGTGGGACGGAGCCAATCAAAGTCACCAAACCACTTCGGAGAGACGCTGACCACGATCACATGCATGACCATGACCACATGCACGACCACGACCATATGCACGACCATGACCACATGCACGACCACGACCATATGCATGACCACGATCACATGCACGACCACAGGCATTAACCGACCTGAGTCAGGTCGGCCTAGCGGCATCGCCTACTTTGGCCCCGGCCATTTCAGATGCTTGTGCAGAAACTTATAGGTGCCCTGACCGTTAATCGTATGCGGCCCCACGAACCATTCGATCTCGGTCTGGTCGCCGATCTTTAGTTGAGCGGCATACAGGTGCCGAACCTTGGCATATTCGTAGCCGACCCAGTGATCTTCTCCGACCCCATCAAAGTGACCGCGTTCCACCATAAACGGTCGCGGACAGATCAGAGCGGCCATCTCGGCATAGTTAAAAGTACTGCCGAGATCCCATTCAAAAATCTCGTACTCGCCCGTCCAGATGTAGCTGAAATTTTCTCGAGTGCTTGCATTCTTCAGCACCCATTCGTTGAAGTCCGCTGAGCAGATCGACAGGCAATAATCGGTGACCAATGCCGGAATTCGCATAGCCGACTTGCCGCCGTAGCTAAGCCCATAAAATGCGATGCGGTCGCCATCCACATTTGGCTGAGTCTTCAGCCAGTTCACAATCTGCTGATGCTGAGGCACAATGATGGAAAACAGTGATTTGCCCAACGGCTGAGCTTTCCTCTGGAGTGTGCGAAAACGATCGGTGAATATGTAGGGGTTCTGGGGTGAGAACGTGATGAATCCCCGTTCGCACAGTTTCGCCGCGAAGTCATGATACGCCGGATGATCGCCAAGAAAGATATCGGTCGGACGTCCTTCGAGTCCGTGCTGGCAAACGACCACCGGTCGCTTCTCGCCCGGCTTCAGATCTTTTGGAAGCAACAGGACTCCGTAGGCAAAGACATCAGGAAAGACATCCATCACCACTTCATGGCCTGTCCATTTTTCTGTGTCCCATGACTTGCGTGATCGAGCATTAAACTCCATCAGCGGCTGATCGAATTCGCCAATCACTTCTTTGCGGAAGATCTCTCGGTATTGCTCAACCGATTTTTCGTAGGCTTCCACGGACGTCATGTCGAGCTTCGACATGAACTCCTTGCGAACGAAATGGCTCTCGCGAAGCAACGCCTGGTTGTGGCGATCGATTTGCTTCAGGAGGCGGGTTTCTCGAACAGCGGGGACTGGCATCCCAGTATTTTCGGCCAACGTTAACGCAGTTTCCCGGCTGACTTGAGCCGGTATACCGCTCTGATTCTTTGGCTCGTCTGCAGCCAAAAGTTTTTCTTCGACTGACAGTCTTAACATCGCATTCACGCGTGTGCGTGCCCGAACTTGAGAGTCATTAGCTCGCTGGGTTCCCCGTAGTATTCCATTGACCGGGCGTGGATTGTCTTCTTCTTCAGTGAGATAGGCGACAATGACAGCTCGAGTGCGAGGGACTCCAAATATTCCCTTGGGCGACTGAATCAGGTCAACGCCCTCGACCAACAGACCGTCGGCAATTTTTGTATCCGGAGCTTTCAATTCTGCAGGACCACCACCGTTACCTAACAGGGTGACTTCCGGTCCTTTGGACGTTTCGACAATTAACGCTCCCGGCATGACCAGCATTGCCAATTCTCTAGCTCCGAATTCACGCAGTAGCCCCGAAAAGTTCCTGTCGATTGGTTCCTTCCAGCTTTCTTCACGTGGTCCAAAAAAGCCACTGACACAGGTCACCTGAATTCGTGTGTCGAGGGCACCGGTAAACAGAGCCAGCATGCCACCTTCACCGTAGCCAAAGATCCCAACGGGCGTTTCTGGCGACGATGCCATGAACCAGTCGACGATGCTCAGGGATATTTGCACTTCGTAGCCAGCGAGAGTTCGTCCCAACTCAAAGGCCGCACGATGAAGATACTCGCGGTTCGTGAGTTCAGCTCGTCCCAGTCGCTTTTCCGAACGACGGCTTATCAAGGCTGGTACAATAACGCGACATCCCATTCCGGCAAGATACCTGGCAACCTGCGACTCAGCTGGAACACCTTCGGTGAGCCCACAGATCTGTTCGGGCGTCTGATCAGCATCCGGCAGCACGATGACGTTGGCAACCACATCGCCCTTCGGCGTCAATAGCAAACCTTCGCCGTAAATCGACGGCAATCCTGCTCCCTGCGGCGTTGGATCACTGAGCACCGGCCAGCGAATGGCCTGCACGATGAACTTCGCCGATTGAGCGATCACGGATTCTCCGCCGACCGGTACGATGATCTCCGGCGCATCGAACCCCATTCTGGCATCCCGAATCCCAAGGCACTTTGCCAGCTTCTCTCGATGCAGTTTCAGCGACGCTTCGTACGCTTCCGACGACGATGTGTCAACGGTAAATCGCTCGGCCCGCGAGGCTGCAGCTTTCTCGATTTCCTTCAGCAGAAACCGATCGATGCCATCCACCATCTGGGAGGCCAGGTCGCCTTCAATCGTCAGCGGCACTGTTCCCGTCGGTCCAGAGATTTCCTGGGCCACCAAAGATTCAAACGGAATCATCGCCACATGCGACGCTACCAGCAGAAACAGAATACGAAACGCATGCACGGCGGGGCCTCCTGTAGGATTAAGCTTTTGACTACCGGCGGAAGTGACCAGCAATCGTGTTTGCTACCACGCGATCAATGTACGAAGATCGCGACCCAATGGCGAGCGGCAGAGCATAGACATAGCCGCCAGGTGCCATAGTCGTTGTTCGCTCCGCGAACAAAACGGGTTGTGGAGTGCAACGTTCCACCCTCTTCCCTGTGGGCATCGTGCAATGCTCGGAGATTGAAAACGAAGTTCAGTTGCAGATTCCATGAACACCCCTGGCATTCTACCTGTGCATTTATCCCCGCACACTTGCCTGAGGACCAGGCATCGTCAGAATTCGCACGGCGCTGGCAAACAGAGATCCAGGATCACTCCACAGCTCGTTCTGATCGCAGAGCGATCAACGACTATGGGCCTGCCAATTCCCCGGCGGTTTGGTTGTTTTTCGTTCGACGAATCTGTGAATCTCTGACACAATAACAAGCACGGGCGATCCGTTGGGATACGACCTGCCTGCCTCATGTTTTCCTGCCCTTTGATCTAGAAGCGACTTTCGAACACTCTTCAGTAATCGGCGCTTCAATTCCTCAGCGATGCCACGATGTCTTTATTCCGACTTCTGACGAGTCTCTTTTTCCTCGGAACCTGGCTGAATCCTGGTCTCGAGAGTCGTCGAGTTCTCGCAGAGGAACACCATGAAGAAGGAATCAGGTATTTTGAAACTCACGTCCGTCCCTTGTTGGCCGAACGATGTTACAGCTGCCATTCACAGAAGGCAAAAAAACAGGAAGGCGGCTTGCGGCTCGACAATCGCGACTCGTGGCTTAAGGGCGGAGATCGCGGTGCGTCGGTTGTGCCGGGGGACTCAAAAGCCAGCCTGCTGATTCGGGCTGTTCGCTACACCGATCCGGATTTCCAGATGCCGCCGACGGAAAAGATTCCGGATGAAGCCATCGCGATTCTCGAAACATGGGTCAACATGGGAGCACCGGCACCGGCGAACGAAGACGCTTCCGAGTTTACTCATCCCTCGGATCCTGTCGCAGGAAAAACCCACTGGGCCTTTCAGCCACTCAATATGACCAACGTGCCGAACGTGAGGAATGAGAACTGGCCAGGCTCTGACATCGATCGATTCGTACTCGCTCGCCTGGAAAAGGATCAGTTTGTCCCAGTGACTGATGCGGCGGCGGCTGAGTTGATTCGGCGGCTGAGTTTTCAACTCGTTGGCTTGCCTCCATCACCGGCTCATCTTGCCACTTATCATCAATCACCGACGCCGGAGACACTGGCCCTTATTGTTGATGAGCTGCTGGCGTCACCGCAATTCGGTCAGCGTTGGGGACGGCACTGGCTGGATTTGGCTCGGTATGCGGACTCCAATGGACTGGACGAAAATTTTCTGTTCCGTGAAGCGTGGAGATATCGAAACTGGGTGATTGATGCGGTCAACGCAGACATGCCTTTCAATCGATTCCTGCTGGAACAACTGGCCGGAGACCTATTGTCATTCGATTCTGTTGAACAGCGTGATCGTCAGCGAATCGCTGCTGGATTCCTGGTCGTCGGACCGAAAGTGTTACTCGGCGTGAACGTTCAGAAACAGCGAATGGATGTCGCGGATGAGCAGATCGAAACCATTGGACGAACTGTGCTTGGCCAGACGCTGGGCTGTGCTCGTTGTCATGATCACAAATTCGATCCTGTCCCGACAGCCGACTATTATGCACTGGCCGGGATTCTGACGTCCACAAAAGTGATGGAACAGCGTTTTATGCTCGGTTCGCAGCGAGTCATGGAGCGACTCGTTGGCCTGGGAGAAAATGGCGACGCCAACAACGCCGCTTACGAAGCCTATTGGCGAGATATCGGCGGTCTCAAGGCCCGCGCGGAGAAAGCAAAAGCAGTTCTTGAGCTGCTTCGACAGAAGAATGAAGCGGCCATTGCCGAAAAGCTGGCTGCGGACGGTGATGGTTTTTCTGATGGCGCAAAAGAGAGTGCCTTTCCGATCGATCAGCGGATTGCGAATCAGGAAGGATTTCTGAAGGAGTTAAAGGATTCCATCGAGAAGCCGCCAGTGATTCCTCCGCGAGCTATGATTCCGGCTGAGGCGGACGAAATCAGCGACGAAGCTGTTCGTTTGGCTGGCAAGTTTGATGTGGCTGGCGAAAAGGTGCCTCGTGGATTTCTAAGGGTCCTGTGCGACGAAAGTGCGCCGTCGATTCCTGCTGACAAAAGTGGTCGGGCCGAGCTGGCTCAGTGGCTTACAGATTCGAAATCCCGTGCTGGCTGGCTGACAGCTCGAGTCCAGGCGAATCGCATTTGGCATCATCTGATCGGTCGAGGCCTTGTGCGAACGGTGGACAACTTCGGGCGCACTGGTGAAACGCCCAGCCATCCGGAATTGCTCGACCATCTGGCGTTGCAACTGATCAAAGACGGATGGTCCATCAAGTCGCTGATTCGTAAGATCGCACTCAGTCGCACGTTCGCGCTCAGCAGTCAATTTGATGCTCCGAACGACGCGCGGGACCCGGATAACGTGCTGCTCTGGAGAGCCCACCGTCGTCGACTGGATCCGGAGTCACTTCGCGATGCCATGCTGTCCGCTGCAGGAACACTCGACCTGAAGCCGGTGGATTCGACGGTTTCATATCTGGGAGATCAAGCCACAGCCGTGGGAGGCAATCCCGTGCGTCGACGAACGGACTTTAACTGTCGCAGCGTCTACCTGCCGGTGATTCGCAACGACCTGCCGGAACTGTTTGACGTGTTTGACTTTGCCAATCCGCACATGGCGACCGGGGCTCGACCGAAAACGACGGTGCCGACTCAGGGCCTTTTTATGTTGAACGATACGATGGTGATGGCTGCATCCGAAGCGACGGCTCGCCGCGTGATCGTGGAAAACGCAGCGCAACCTGCCGAAGCTCGTGTGGATCGCATGTTTCAGTTGATCGTCAGCGGTTTGCCTTCCGACAATGAACGACAGGCCCTGCATTCCTATCTTGAACAGACCGCCTCGCGCCTGAAAGCGTCAGGCGATCCTGAACCGGACGTGAAGGCTCTGACTTTGGCCTGTCATGCCGTTTTCGCATCCAGCCGATTTCAGTTTCTGGACTAACTCACCATGCGATGCTTCAACTTTCTGAATCCGGTTTCTCGCCGGTCGCTCCTGCAGCAATCCGCTTGTGGGTTTGCCGGGCTGAGCCTTGCTGCGATGGCCGACCAGAATGCGAAGGCGACGGGCCCGCTTGCAGCAACCGATTTGCGGACACCGTTGCCGCATCTGACGCAGCGAGCGAAACGGGTCATCTTCCTGTTTATGTGGGGCGGCCCGAGCCATGTGGATCTGTTTGATTACAAGCCTCGGCTGAATGAGTTTGCCGGAAAACCTGTGACTGCGGAAGCATACGGGGGACAGCAGCCTCCCGGCGGCAACATCCTGGGATCTCCATTCAGGTTCCGTCAGCACGGTGAAGGCGGCGTGTGGATCAGCGAATTATTCCCGCACGTTGCTCAACACGCAGACCGCCTTTGTGTGATTCGTTCGATGCACACCGACGGTTCCGCGCATGGGGAAGCATTGCTGAATCTGCATACGGGCCATTCCAATCTGCTGCGTCCCAGTGTTGGTGCCTGGGTGAGCTACGGGCTCGGCAGCGAGAGCGAAAATCTGCCGGCGTTCGTTACCATCTCACCGCCTCGCGGACACGGAGGAGTTCAGAACTACGGCAGCGCGTTTCTGCCGGCGGTGCATCAGGGCACTGCGATTGGCGCGGCGGAAATCCCGATTGCGAAAGCGAAGATTTCCAACATCACCAACCCATCCATTGATCGATCAGCGCAGCGAGACCAGTTGAATCTGATTCAGTCTCTCAATCGGCAGCATCTGGAGAAGTCGCAATCGGATCAGGGAATTGAAGGGCTGATCGCCAGCTACGAACTGGCTTTTCGCATGCAGTCGGCGATTCCGCAGATCATGAGCCTGTCGGACGAATCGCAGGAGACTCTGGATTTGTACGGCGTCGACAAAGAGCCGACAAATAACTTTGGCCGCCAGTGCCTGCTGGCTCGAAAGTTTGCCGAACAGGGCGTTCGCTACATTCAGGTCTCCACCGATTACACGTGGGATCATCATACAAAGAACAATGACGGGTTGGTGAAGGAGTGTTCACAGGTCGATAAACCGATTGCAGGCCTGCTGACGGATCTGGCTCGTCGTGGCCTGCTGGAAGATACTCTTGTGGTCTGGGGTTCGGAGTTCGGCCGAACACCCACGGTGGAAAACGGCGACGGTCGCAATCATCATCCGTCGGCATTCACGATGTGGATGGCCGGCGGCAGAGTTCGTGGTGGTCTGACCTATGGCTCGACGGATGACTTCGGATTTCATCCTGTCGAGAAGCCCGTTCATATGCATGACTTCCACGCCACGTTGCTTTACGCAATGGGACTGGATCACAAACGGCTGACCTATCGGTTTGCTGGTCGGGACTTCCGACTAACCGACGTATTCGGAAACGTGCAACAGGAATTGTTCGTTTAGTAGCAGCCCCTGAATGCTGATGTCGCGAGTCGCAACGCGTCTGCCGCTGGTTTTGCTCTTCAGGTTCTTCG
The DNA here is from genome assembly GCA_031424595.1 of Planctomycetota bacterium. Lineage (GTDB taxonomy): Bacteria > Planctomycetota > Planctomycetia > Planctomycetales > Planctomycetaceae > SXXK01. The sequence continues at coordinate 21,988 of JANPHT010000009.1, read as the reverse complement.
GCATTCACGTGCGACATGACGGATGTGCGGACTGAAATCGAAGAGATCTCACACAACCCACAACGGCAATGTCACTCCTGCTTCCATGGGGCGACGCGAAGGCTACGCCCATCAATCATGATTTTTTCGCCGAGCAGGTGCTGAGCAGTTTTGAGTGCCGTGGCGTCACAACTCAGCTCATCACGCAGCGCTTTGGTTGAAACTTTGTCCCTGCCCGCCTGTTGCTCTCTTTGCAGGATCAACAGTAGTCGAGAGGCCAGTTGTGCCGGGGAGTCGGCTGTCGAGGACTTAACCGAGACCGAAATTTCCCTCGAATCAGCAAGGTCAGCAGTTGTCTCCGGCAAAGCCCCCGGAACAAGGATTCTTGACGCGCCGCCACGACCCTTGACGACCTTGATCTGTACGGGAATAGCGTCCGTCATTTCGGTGACATGCGAAATCACACCGACCTTGCGGCCCTGAGCCTCCAGGTGCATTAAAGCACTCATGGCTGTATTCAGAGTCTCTGGGTCCAGGCTGCCAAAGCCTTCGTCGATAAACAACGATTCAATCCGCAGCCGATTGGAAGTCAGCGATGCCAAGCCTAATGCCAGGGCCAGGGAGACAAGAAAAGACTCTCCGCCGGACAGCGAGTGAATCGACCTGCGTTCGTCACCCATGTCGCGGTCAATCACAATCAGATTAAGTGACTCGGGAAGTCGCTCCAACTTGTATCGTACGGCCAGATGATTCAGTTGCTGATTAGCGTAACTCAACAGCAGGTCCAGTGTCCTTCGCTGCGCAATCATGCGGAATTTGGCACCATCGGCTGAACCGATCAGATCGTTCAGCTTTCGCCATGGATCGGCATTGGCATCCTGTTGCCTGCTTCTTTCCATCAGTTCTACATTCTGCAAGCGGCGATTGTTGTCATTCAGAATCACCGCCTGCGCAATGCTCAAATCGCTTTTGGCTCGGCTCACTTCTTCGTTGCTGGCTTGCAATGTCGTGAGAACAACTTGTTCGTCGTCCTGCGTCGGTTGAGCATTCACATGCTGCTGTAACTGTTCCGCATGGACTCGGCACGCACCTTCGGCCGCCTTGATGGCTTCATCCAGTTGTTTGAGTGCCTCACGTTCTGAAAGAATCCATGCCTCATCGCGCGCCAAAATGTCGTCGAGTTCTTGTAGAGTCAGGGCTCTTGTCGTTCGTGCAGTGAACGCCTCCAGCCAGCTCTCTCTGGCAGCAGAGGCAGCAGCCAGGTCTGCTTGAGCCACTTCCGCGGCCTGCGATTTGGTTTCGAGCTCCGCCTTCGCAGCGACCAACATTCGGTCGATGTCAGTCCTTGCCTTCGCAGCTTCCTCCAGCGATTTCGCAGCTGTTGATAATCGATCATTCAGCTCTTTCTCGATCACATCCGCTGCGCGACCCTCAAAGATCAGATTACGCTCTTTTGAGCGTGCGTGGTAATCCTTTGAGATTTCACCAAACGTGGCTTCACACGTATCTGCAGACTTCTTCGCATCCGCCAACGTCTGCTCCAGCGGCTTGATCGCGGCTTCGGCCTGCTGAATCAGATTCGTCACATCCGCGACGCGTTTTTCAATGTCACCACATTCCGTCGCTGATTTTTCAAACGCCTGTCGAAATGCTGCAGCGTCCGTTTCAAAGTCCTGCTTTGCTGTCGGCAACCCGGACCACAGACTGCTCAGGCGACCCTCCGCCTCGAGTCGCTGCTCGTCCGCCTTTTGGAGTGCAGCGGCGGCGTTTTTGGAAGATTCATTCAGGATGCCGCGCTTGGTCGTCAGTTCAAGAACACGAGTGTCAAGTTCCTTCAGAACCGCCTCGGATTTCTCCAGGGCTTCGAGGCAGTCAGAAGCATACTTAGCGGAATGGCGTGCCTTTTGCTCCTTCGACTCGATGCTTCGAAGTTTGACATTGATGTCCAGCAGCCGCGACTCCATGATCGCCAGACGGGCGTCTTCTTCAATCGCCAGAATGGCTGCGACGTCGGGATGATCATGAGAATCAAAGACAATATCGACAATCTCCGCTTTGATGGCGGCAAGTTCCTGCGTCTTTATGTTGATCTGCTGCTGTCGCGTCTCCATGGAGCCCCGCAGTCGCGATTCTCGGCTGTTGGCGTCGTCGCGTTTCTTCTCCAGATCCTTTACCGATTTCTTAGCGGCCTTCACCGCCGTCGCTTCCAGATCAGGCGCGTGCTGGCTGTAGGGATGACTGATCGATCCACAAACAGGACATTCCTTATCATCCTGCAAAGTCAGTCGCAGTCGCTTCCCATGATCGTCGACTGCCGCCTGAATGAACTCCAGCTGTATCCTCGCGACCTCAATTGCATGCTCGGCCTGTGGAATCTCGACCGTACGGACCTGTGCGATCGCCGTCGTATCAAAACCCTGAGCCGCCTGCAGCTGCTCCAGGGATTCTGCCTCACTCCTGATGCGTTCGCGCAGCGACTGTGCATTCTTCAACTGATGAAACAAGCTCGTCAGTGCGTTTTTTGACGATTCCAGCCGGGTACGATCGTCGGCGAGTTGATTGACGTCAAACTGCTTCTCCAGTTCAACGGCTGCTGCCCGCGCGGTCAATGCGGATTCAAATGCGGCCTGCAGAGGAGTCCGGGATTCTTCCTCAGACGTCAGGCAATCATCAAGTTCCGCCAGTTCTTTTAACAGCGACTGTGCGTTCTGTCGCGCCGTGTTGACTTGTTGTGCCGCGATGATGGTTGAGTCAATGCGGTCCAGCCACATGGCCGAATCGGCGACGTAGGGAGCAAACGCCTTCAGACGTTCGCGATCACGTTCCAGAGACTGCCGTTCCTGCCACCGCACGTTGCGATCGTCGACCGTGATTTTCAGCTTTTCTTCGGCTGATTGCAACGCCGTCTTTGACGCTTCCAGATCTGTGCGGGCCTTCTGGAACTGAGTCAGCACGATCGACAGAGTGGCATCCAGTGCGCGAGCCTTCTGAAGTGGCTGCTCGTTCTCTTTTTGGTCCGCAAGCAGGGTGGCATGGACTTCTACCGCCCCTTGATGAATATTGGCGGCCGCTCTGTAAGCTTTTTCCAGTTCGTCGCGTTTGGACTGCGCCATTTGCGTCGCTGACGAAGTGGACTCTGCCTTGCCGGCCGCATTCCGCTCGGCCGTACGCAGCGGTCGGGCTTCGCGTGAGATCTCTTCGGCGAGCCGGAGTTCTGTGCGACGAGGTTCTGCGACTTCGCGACTTGCGACGGACTGCTGCAGCGATTCGTCCGCTCGGGATTTCTCTGCGGTCAGCCTGGCACGTGTGCTGAACCAGTCCGCGTGCGACCGCAACTCTTTCTGCCGAGTTTCAATGGTCGCCAGTTCGAGTTCCGCGCGAGCGCACGTGGCTTCGGATTCTAAGCGAGCCTCCTCCGCCAGGGGGGCATTTCCGGCAAGCGCAGCATGAAGGGCTTCCAAAGCCTTTTGTTCGATGCCACATCGCTGGAACACCGCTTTGGAGATAGACTCAAAATGTGCCGTGCCCGTGAGCGCCTGCAGGATCTCAGCCCGTTCTTTGTCATCGGCTTTCAAAAACGTCGTGAAGTCGTTCTGAGCCAGCAGGACAGCGCGCGTGAACTGTTCAAACGTCAGGCCGATTTTGTCTTCGATCGACTTGAGCACCAGAGTTTTCTTGCCGCCCTCTTCAATCGGACCTTCACCCCCCGGCGCGAGGTGGCCTTTGTAAAGAGTCATCTCGACATTCTGCAATGTTCCATCGGCATTGCGGCGGCTGCGACGAACTCGCCAGCGAGAAGTCCATGCCTGTCCATCGACGCCAACAAACGCGACTTCTGTGAAACCTTCGCCCGCGCCACGACGCAGCAGATTCCGAGGATCGTTTTGTCTTTCGCCATTGGCCAGTTCAGCCAGTCGTCCGACCTGATTCAGGCGCGGTGTGGCGTCGTAAAGTGCCAGGCACAGGGCGTCCAACAGCGTGCTTTTCCCCGCGCCGGTCGCGCCGCTGATGGAAAACAACCCGGCTGATCGCAAGGGGTCGCGAGTGAAGTCGACCGTATGAGTCCCCGACAAGGAAGCGATGTTGTTGAGCGTGATACGGAGAATCTTCATGAGGCATGCACCTCCTGAAGCAAAATCTCGCGAAACGCGTTAATTAACGATTCATTCGCTGACACGCCATATTTCTCCAGATGGGCGCTGAGAAAAATGTGCTCCGGATTGATGGCTTTTAAATCGATTGTCTGAAACTCGGTCGATGAATCGAGCGGGTGGGACTGTCGATCTGGGTTCGCAATCTTAATTGAAGCCAGTCGGACAGGCTTGCCTTCAAGAGCCTGCTCAATCCGCTTGCGCCGCGTTGGATCCGGTTGATCCTGAAGGACTCGCACTTCGAGAAACGGATGTTGCTCCGGAGGTAGGGATGCATCGAGTGACAAGTTCTCCAGCTGCAACAGAATTTCGTCGAGGGTGGCGCTGCCGGTTTCCGGGACTGTTTGAAGTGACGCAAACCGCGGAACCGGGACGATATTCACGATTGCCGGTGTTGTTCCTGCGATGCTAAGTTTCAGTAACTGGTGATCGTAACGGGATTCAGCAAACGACAGCGGAATGGGACTGCCACTGTATCGGATGCGACCTTCGCGAAAATGCTGAGCCTTGTGCAGATGTCCCAGTGCCACGTAAGCGACCTCTGATGAGAACGTCTCAATGCTCAACGCTTCTGCTCCGCCAATGACCAGTCTGCGTTCAGAGTCCTGCGATTCTTCACCGCCAGTCAGATGGCAGTGGCCCATGGCGATCAAGGCGGCATGAGGACATCGCTGTGATTTCATCTCAAGACCGGCCTCAGTCACAAGTCGGTAGAGTTCTCGAACGCCTTCCAGGTAGGGATCGGCCCCCTCTGGCAGGAGTGGAACATCCGACGGACGAAGAAATGGAATGGCGAGCACGATGGCCTGCATGGCCCCGCTGGCGTTCTTCAGAGGCACCAAAAACTTCTGGAGATCAATTTCTCCCTGATCATTGCGACGGACCGTGCCGACAACTGTGACGTTTAATGAATTCAGGAGTTCCGCCGGAGCTTCCAGGCGTGCGCCGGCATCATGGTTTCCTGCAGTGATCACGATCTGCAGATCCGGCAGCGCGGCGTGGGCTCGGGCGAGGAAGTTGTAGTATCGCTTTTGCGAGACAGCGGACGGATTGATCGAGTCAAAAACATCGCCCGCCACCATGAGTGCATCCGGACGCTGCTCCCGTAATTGGGTCAGTAACCATTCAAGAAAACAAGCGTGTTCGTAGTCTCGATCAAAACCAAAAAACGACTGCCCAAGGTGCCAGTCCGCCGTATGAAAAACAGTCAGCATCAATAGTCCTTTACGAGGGCTGAATGCCCGCGATTTAAGGTATTACGATCTCCTGCGGTTGGGACATTCTGAATCAATCATGCCTCAGAATAAGTCTTAACCGGTTTGTGGAAGATCGAGCAGATTGGCAAAGCGTTCGAGTACGATCGATTTCAAGTCAGTGAATTCCGGTTGATCGAATCGGCCGTCGTCAACAAGATCCTGAGCCATGCGGCGAGCCACCTGCAGGATACTGAGGTCTCGCACGGGGTCCGCAACTCGCAGCGGCATCGCTCCACTTTGACGAAGCCCGAGGATATCTCCGGGGCCGCGGAGTTCAGCGTCTTTCTCAGCCAGTTCAAACCCGTCGGCCGATTTTTCCAGTGCTGTCAGCCGTTCGACTGCTTCCGGCATATCAGTCGTAGACAGAAGAAAACAGTAGCCCTGATAACTGCCCCGACAAATGCGGCCACGCAACTGATGAAGTTGAGCAAGTCCGAAGCGATCCGCCTGCTGAATGATCATGAGCGTTGCATTGGGGACATTGACTCCCACTTCGATGACCGTCGTCGAGACCAGCACATCGGTTTCATGATTGCGAAAACGATCCATCACCGTATGGCGTTGGTCACGGTCCATGCGACCATGAAGCAGATCGATTCGCAGGCCAGCGAGTTCGGTCTGGCCGAGTTGCCGGAACACGGCTTCAGCGGATGCCGCATCGTCGTCGGCTTTTTCTTCGACTCGCGGACACACGACATAAGCTTGTCGCCCTTTAGCGATCTGCTGCTTAACGAAGTGCCACATCTTTGCCTGTTCGGGCTGATCCATGATCCGAGCTGTCACCACTTTCTGCCGACCGGGCGGAAGTTCACGAATCACCGACACATCCAGATCGCCAAATTGAGTCAGACACAAACTTCGTGGGATCGGCGTGGCAGTCATCACGAGCACGTGCGGACTGCTGGCCTGACTGGTAAAACTGGCACGCTGACGAACTCCGAACCGGTGCTGTTCGTCAATGACAACCATCGACAGATTACGAAACTTCACGCTGTCCTGAATCACCGCCTGGGTCCCGATGATCAGCTGAAGGCTGCCGGAAGAGATGCCCTCGAGCAGTTCACGGCGTCTGGCAGCCGGCAGTCCGCCGAGCAGCAGGCCTCGCTGCACGCGACTTTCAGCCAGCAGTTCTTCAAAGGTTTCCCAGTGCTGCGTCGCCAGAACCTCGGTGGGTGCCATCAGCACGGCCTGACGTCCGGCGGCAACGGCTGACAGCATCGCGTACACAGCCACCGCTGTTTTTCCCGCGCCCACGTCCGCCTGGAGAAGACGATGCATCGGATAAGATCGTAGAATATCGCCGCAGATTTCGTGGACAGAGCGATCCTGTCCTTCGGTAAAACGAAAATCGAAGAGTCGCCGAATCCTCGCATCCACCTTTGCGCTGACTTCAATCGGATCAGCCTTCAGCGTGCGGCCCCACGTGCGTCGTCGCAATGCGAGACCCAGCTGGAACTCAAACAGATCGTCGAGCAGAATTCGGTAGCGACCCGCCTCCCATTGTTTGACCGAGTTTGGCAGATGCAGCCATCGCAGTGCGGTAGGCAGATCCGGCAGTCGATGAGTCGTGCGAAAAGATTCTGGCACCGGGTCAGCGACAAGCGAGGCAAAATCTTCCACCGCTGCGGTCATCATCCGGCGCATGGAGTCCATCTTGATGCCGTCTGTCAGCGCATAACGCGGCAGAACACCGGCTGCGGCCTCAATGTCGTCATCTGGAGCAAGGATGTGAACTCTCGGGCCATTGAACTCCCAGCGTCCGGCTTTCCTCTGTGGTTTTCCGCTGAAGATGACATGTTCGTTGTCACGGAATCTCTTGAACACCCATGGCTGATTAAACCACGTTCCTCGCACGAAATGCCCGTCACAATCCAACAGGATACCTACCAGAGTGCGCCCCTTGTTAAGTTGTCGGACATCGCGGTCAACAACGAAACCATGGACAGATTGCTCGACATCAGCCTCCAGCTTTTGCACGGGTCGCATATCACTGAAATCGTTAACGCCGTGCGGTACATGAAACAGCAGATCACGTGCGGTCAGGATTCCGAGATTCTTCAGCAGTTCGGCCCGCTGTGGTCCAACAGCGCGCACGAACTGAACCGGAGTCATCAGCCGATCGGCCGGTGACTGGCTGGTTTGAGTGATAGAAGCTGGGTGCGATTCAGGCATGGCGGGAGAATATCGATTCTGAGCGAATGCTGCGACCGCTTAGTGTTCGTGGTGTGGAACGATGCAATTGCAGCGGCTGAAAACGGGCGTGGCTGGAAAATCCGTCGCTGCCGGTTAACCTCCTGTCTGGCGAATTCGCCAAAGCTGAGAACTCCTCCCTGTTGGAAACCCATCATGTTTTCTGCCCGTTTGACCGTCATTGCCTGCGCAATTGCCACGTTGTTCGGTTCCTGTGTTTCCGGGATGGCGGCTGCGGAGGACTTCAAGCGGTTGTTCAATGGCCAGAATCTGGAAGGCTGGGTGCTGGTGAATACGCCCACTGAGACGTGGAGCGTAAAAGACGGAATGCTGGTCTGCACAGGCAAACCTATAGGAGAGATTCGCACCGAACGGATGTACCACAACTTTGTGATGGAAGTGGAATGGCGTCACATGGTTCCTGGCGGCAATGCCGGGATTTTTGTATGGGCCGATGATATTACGGCGAAGGGGGTACCGTTTCACCGAGGTGTGGAAGTGCAGGTTTTGGAGAATGCTTATGGTCAAAGCCAGCACCACACGACTCACGGAGATATCTTTCCGATCCATGGCGCGACGATGATTCCCGCGAATGGTCGTGGTGGCAGTCGCGCGTTTCCAACAGAGGAACGGTCTAAGCCGTCGCCCGAATGGAATCATTATCGCATTGAGTGCAATGATGGAACGATCAGTCTGGCGGTGAACGGCAAGCTGGTAACTCAGGGGAAAGAGGCGAATCCTCGAAAGGGATACATCTGTATTGAGTCCGAAGGCGGGGTTGTGCATTACCGCAACATGAAGATCCGGGAACTACCGGAGTCGCCCATTACTCCCGATCAAGTAGCCATGGAAAACCGCGGTTATCGCAGCCTGTATAACGGACTGAATCTCAGCAACTGGGATCTTACGGAAGAAGGCAAAAAACACTGGCATGTGAACGATTGGGTTCTGTCATGCGATGGGAAGGCGGAATCCGTTAAAGCAAAAATGCTGATCAGCCACGAGAAGATGCAGAATCGAGGATTTCTGTTTGATATCAAGCCTGGAGAAGGCTTCGACGGTGTGGCCATTTGTGGTTCGATGCTGCCAGCCCAACTCACAAAGCCAGGCGCCTGGTATCGTCTGGAAGGGGTTGTTGAAAATGGTATGATGTCAATCCGCATTGATGGCAAAGAGGTTACGACGGCTACTCCTGTGGGGGCTTCGCTTCCCTTTGACCTTTACGTCGCAGGCCCTGCAGAATTTTCAAATATCTATGTAAGTGACTTAAAGAAATGACCTCAAGACCATTTTTCTCACGCCGCGAGTTGTTGCGACGTTCCGGTTGCGGGTTAGGTCTTCTGGGACTTGCCGGCCTTTTACAGGACGAGGGCCTCTTAGAATCGACTGTTGCTGATGACAGCCTTGGCAATCGATCGCTGAATCCACTGGCACCGCAATCCGGACATTTTGAATCGAAGGCCAAACGAGTTATCTGGATTTTTATCAATGGTGGACCAAGTCCAGTTGATACATGGAACTATCGGCCAGAGCTGACGAAATGGAACGGCAAGTCCATTCGCGAGTTTGATCCGGAGTTCAAGAACACCACAGGCTTCTTTAAAGATGCCGTTGGCAACCTGATGCAATCGCCGTTCAGGTTCACGCCGCGCGGGGAATGCGGAAAGATGGTGCCGGATATTTTTCCACATCTTGGCGAGCACGTTGATCGGATGGCGGTCATTCAATCGGGCTACACGGAATCCAACAACCACTCCCCGGCCTTGTTCGCAATGAATACCGGAATGCCACGCATGGGGTTTCCGTGTGTCGGTTCGTGGGTGACCTATGGTCTTGGCAGTGAAAGCGCGAACCTGCCGGGCTTTGTGGTCATGAGTGATCCGAAAGGGCGCGGTCTGCCAAAAGGCAACGCGGCCAACTGGAGTGCCGGATTTCTCCCGGGTGTTTATCAGGGTACCTATCTGCGGGCTCAGGGCGAGCCAATCGATAATCTGGTCCGACCCGGGACTCTCACGGAGTTCGCGCAACGAAGTGAGCTGGATTTGCTGAAGCAACTGAACGGATTGCATCAACAACAGCATCGGGCCGATTCTGAACTGGCAGCCAGAATTGAGAGTTTCGAACTGGCGTATCGCATGCAGGCCTCCGCTCCTGAGGCATTAAATCTGGCGAGCGAACCGAAACATATTCAGGATCTTTACGGCATCGGCGATGAACAGTGCGACCATTTTGCTCGCCAGTGCCTGACAGCCAGACGCCTTGTCGAACGCGGTGTACGATTTGTGCAGATTTATTCCGGCGGGATGGAGAATCAGCGATCCTGGGACGGTCACAATGATATCGAAGGCAACCATCGTCAATTCGCCGGAGAGACCGACAAGCCTGTGGCGGGATTACTCAGTGACATGGCGGCGAGCGGACTTCTCAACGACACCCTGGTTGTCTGGTGCGGCGAATTTGGACGCCTGCCCATTGCTCAAACGGGCGACAAACCGGGTCGCGACCACAATCCGCATCACCTGTGCGCGTGGCTGGCCGGGGGGGGCATCAAAGGCGGTGTCAGCTACGGGAACTCGGATGAGATTGGTTATCGATCCGTCGAGAATCGCGTACACATTAACGACTTGCATGCGACGATCCTGCATCTGTTGGGGATGGATCACGAAAAGTTGACATACAAATACAACGGCCGTCGATTTCGCCTGACCGATGTGGCCGGTCATGTGATTCAGGATATTCTCGCGTGATGTTCACTATCGATTAAAGACAAGCTGCGGGCCACTGCGTTTCTGGACGGCGTATCACAATCAACAGCGGCCTTCCGCTCAACGATGCGCAGTCAATTTTATCAAATCAGACAAGGCAAATTCTATGACACGTGTACTCCTTCTGACTGGCGATTTTGTGGAAGATTACGAAATCATGGTTCCGTTCCAGACGCTGTTGACGGTTGGCGTCGAAGTCGATGCTGTGTGTCCGGATAAGAAAGCCGGGGATACGGTTCGAACAGCCATTCACGATTTTGAAGGCGATCAGACCTACAGCGAAAAGCCAGGACACAACTTTACTTTGAATGCAGACTTCGCCGCTGTCGATCCGGCAGAGTACGACGGCCTGCTGATACCCGGCGGGAGAGCTCCCGAGTATCTGCGGCTGAATCCGCGCGTGCTCGAGATCGTCCGCGCGTTCGATGCCGCCAAAAAGCCGATCGCAGCGATCTGCCATGGGCTTCAGATTCTTACGGCCGCGGGAATCGTTAAGGGACGAACCTGCACGGCTTATCCAGCCTGCGGGCCGGAGATTACTCTGGCGGGCGGCACCTACGCATCGATCGCGATCGATGGGGCTCATGTGGATGGCAATCTGGTGACGTCGCCTGCCTGGCCTGCCCATCCGGCATTCTGCCGTGCATTCCTGAAGCTGCTGGGAGTGCTGTCGTTGGCAATTGTTCTTTTCTCGCGTGGCGCGTGAGCGGATTGCAGTGAGGTTTTCGGCTACGGGACTCGCGTCAGTTGGGTTTGTTCAAGCAGGCCCAGATTCGAGAGAGATCGCACGAGTTCTCGTGCGATGGGACCGGCGGCCTTACTACCCGAGCCACCGTGTTCAAGAACGACCGCGAACGCATAACGGGGATTGTCCGCAGGAGTGTACCCGATAAACCATGCGTGGTCTGGTTTCCCGGGTGATGCTTCTGCAGTACTAGTTTTGCCGGCAATCGTAAGACCTGGGATTCGAACGGTTCTGAATCCTGTACCGGTCGGTTGTTCAACGGCAGCGACAAGTCCCTTTCGCACGGCATCCAGCGTTTCGCCCGTCACGCCTGGAATTCGCCGCCGAGTTACTCTGAAGGGCGAATTATCCATCTCAGTGATGTGCCGGGCCACACCTTCATCACTGACAACGTGAGGCGTCACAAGCCATCCGCCGTTGGCAACATAAGCCATGAGTCGCACCATTTGAATTGGTGTGACCGTCAGTCGCGATTGCCCGATGGCCAGACCAAGTGCTTCTCGTTCGAAGCGCTTTCTGGCAGCCTCGGTGCTGCCAGTTGAGAAATGCGACGCCACAGACGGCACCGTGCCGGATTTTTCAAAGGGAAGATCTATTCCGGATTCCTTGCCGAACTGAAGCAGGTCTGTCCACTGTGCCAACGGCGCGATTCCCATTCGACGAGCGGCGTCGAAGAAGTACACGTTACACGATTGAGCCATGGCGGTTCGCAGATTGACGGCTCCATGTCCTTTGCCATGGAGTCGAAAGATCAGACAACGGTGTTCATTCTGATTGTCAAGATATCCCTGGCAATCGAACATTGCTTCCGGCTCCAGGATCCCTGTCTGCAGTCCAGCGATTGCCGTCACAATCTTGAATGTGGAGCCAGGCGGCAGCGCCATTCCAGTGAATCGCGAAACGAAAGGACGTCGTGTATCTCCGTTGACCATTTGCCACTGCGATTCCGAACCTTCTGTGAACATCGACAAATCGAAATTCGGGGCACTGGCAGCGGCGACGATTCGTCCCGAATCGGCCTCCATCACAACCACGCATCCGCCAGTTGGAATGTGTTCCGGCTCTGGGGGTACAAGTTCCTCGTCCTGCTGTGGATCGCCGTCCTCCTGGGGTCCTGGCAACAGCAGGCCGCGTTCAGCATCCCCCAGCGATTCCGCCAGCAATTGCTCGGCGATTTTTTGGAGTTCCATGTTCAGGGTCAGGACGACATCGCGCCCGCTGACGGGCTTACGAGAAATCTCCGAGGTGACCACACGTTGCCTTCGATCGCGAACGATTTTTCGCAGCCCCGGGACGCCGGTCAGTCGGTGATCGTACGACTTCTCAACCCCAAATCGCCCGATGCGGCTGACTTCTATGTGGGCGTCTTTCGCGTGCTCAGATCGGTCCTGATCTTCTGCATTCGGTTTGGTGCGAGCACCGACGACATGGACGGCCAGATTGTTTTCCGGATAAGTTCGCTGCGTGGAAGCGATTACTCGAACGCCCGGAAAATCTTCAGGATGTTCACTGATCTTCGCCGCCACTTCCAGAGGCACGTTTTCCATGACGACGTGCCAGGATTCCTCTTCTCTGACGACAATTCGCCCGACCTCTTCACGTCGCGGTGGAGTCGTGAGCGCCTCGCGAATCGCTGCGGCCAACTGCATGAGCAGACCAGGGGTGTCGTCGGCAGCTGTTTCAACTTCATCAGCAACGTCCGGCGTATTCAGACGAAGATTGACGGAATCACTGATTTTCTGAATTCGCTGTTCAATTCGATCTCGTCGAGCATTCAGTTCATCTGGAAGTGTATCTGTCGCTTCGCACAGAGCGCTCAACATGGAATCACGCTGGTGCAGGATCTCGTGTTCCGTGTCTGCAACCAATTCCGGGTCTTTGCGTTCGTCGCGACTGAGTCGTTGTCGAACAAGCAGCTTGAGCCAGTTTGCATCTGCGGACTTCTGCAGCCAGCGGTAATGAAGCTGGATGGCGTATTGATCAATATCGGCCGCCAGCACCAGTGTATCGGCAAGAATACGACCGTCTCGAGCCGGGATCGGTTCCTCTTCAACGGACGTGACGGCAAGCGATTCAAGGTAGGTGTCCGGCAGTTGCGTCTGAACCCAGGCGACCCGAGCCATCACCGCGCACGAAGCCAGCAGGAAGAGTCCACCGATCAACCATAATCGCAGCGCGCTGCCCGGCGCAATGAACTCTTCCTGATCAGCGGTGGTTGCAAAGATGGTGTTGTGTGGTGTATTGAGCATGAAAAAGTTCAATGGCGAACGGTGGGCGTACGGATTACTAATGTTGTCCGTCCGAACGCAGACGAAGTCAGAATCGTTCTAAGAATACGAACGGCGCATACCCAATTCATCTGCCATCCGAATCAGCAAGGACAACATGGCGCTCAGAGGAAGCGCCAACAGCAACGGAGATTTCATGGTTTCTGTGATTTCGGTTACGGCATCAGCCGGAGCCGACAGTTGAGCCCAGTTCAGTGAGCCAATCGTCTGCAACACAACAGCCGCCAGGGTCAGCAACGGTAACTGCAGCGGGGTTGGAATCTTCAGCGATGATTTATGTGATTGGTACTCGTCATTCTGAACCGACGGCGCGAGAAAGATCACAGCGAGGAATGGCAACGCCATCGGACACAACGGCAGATAGCTGGGGCGGGCAATCCAATCGAGCAACAGCACAAGACCACACAGGATCAGTCCAGGCGTGGAGCGAGTCCAGAACATGACGCCGCAGACGATCGGCAGCAGCACGGAACCATGTGGCAGAAGGCGAGGACTTGCCAGTTCTGCAGCAAGGGCGACCCACATCGCACAGGCGGAGACGAAAAGGGTTTTCATCGTGGTCGTCTCCGTTGGACTTCGTCGTTCAAGGTTGCGTCGCGGGATTTCGCGAGGCTAAGTCGCAGAATGCCGACCGTTTCCAGTTCCGAAAGCGACGCGGCGGGTTGAACTCGAACGTCCCACTGGCCGCCCGCCAGGAATTCAGCGCGAGTGACTCGACCAAAATACAACTGTGGGCCTCGAACGCCATTTACGTCTGCCGAGACGACTTCGTCGCCCACTGCTACGGCTTCCGTGTGAGGAATGCCCGTTAGGGCGCATTCACCGTGGCCTGTACCTTCCAGCATGCCAGCGGCGCCGAAGTGCAAGCCATCCGGCGTCTGTCGCAACAGCATCACCTGAGCTTTGAAGCCGAGGGCATGCACAGGCTGAACAAGGCTGACCCAGCGAGCAGCCTTGTCGATTCTGCCGAGGACGATTGCCCCTGTGAGAACGCGATCACCGGCAGCGACGGAATCTTCCGATCCAGCGTCCAGAATCGGACCGTCCCCGGCGAGGACTAGTTCTGATCGCGTTATTCCGGCCGACTTGCCCGCGTCAACAATCAGATCTCGCAATGAATTCGGCATTCCTCCGGAGCTGATCACAGACGCCTGGACCAGATCGAATTGGGCAAGTGAGCTGAGTGGTTCGATCGTCTGAATGAGGGACGAATTTGTTTTTTCCAGCTTCAAATCACGATGCAGGCGAGCGTTTTCAATCATCAGCTGGCGAAGCAGTTTTTCGCTTTTGTGTTGCGTTGCGACCGGGACTTCATTTCGAGGCCTTGAGTCGTGAGAGGGAGTCGGTGTTCTCGAGGACATCGCCAGAACCATCAACCGTCCCGGGCTGAGGGCGTCGTGCAATGTCGGCCGAAACGGGTTCAGTACTCCGGCACGGTCAGCAATGGAGACCAGCAGCGAGAGGAGAAAAATTCCTGACGCTCCCAGCCACATTCGATGTCGTATTTTGTCAACTCGCATGATGTGGTGCCTAGACCTGCCTCATGCCATCATCCAGTCCGTATTTCCAGCGGTCGAGATGATCGAGGCAGATCATCGCACCGCGAGTGACAGCGGTTCGAGGCGAATCGACGACCCGGGCCGGAATACCCAGGTGCTGAGACAGGTAGCGATCAATCCCTCGCAGCAACGAACCACCGCCAGCCAGAACAAGTCCCGTGTCAGCAAGGTCGGCGATCAACTCCGGCTGACAGCGTTCAATCGTACGTCGAATGCATTCGACAATTTCTTCCAGCGGTTCATACAACGCTTCCCGCACTTCTTCACTGGTCACGAGTGCTTTGCGCGGAATCCCGCTCGCGGTGTCGAGCCCGCTGACTTCATGCGTCAATTCATGATCCAGCGGCGCTGCACTGCCGATGGCGATCTTCAGTTGTTCGGCCGTCTGTTCGCCAATTCGCAACGAGTACCTTCGACGAAGATAGCGGACTATGGCTTCATCCATTGTGTCACCGGCGGTGCGAATGGACTGCGATGCGACGGTATCTGCCAGGCTGAGCACCGCGACTTCGGTGGTACCGCCCCCGATGTCACAAATCATGCTGGCCAACGGCTCTGACACCGGCAACCCCGCGCCGATTCCAGCGGCTTTAGATTCATCAATCAGCCAAACCCGCCCTGCCCCGGCTCGCTCAGCGCTGTTGAAAACGGCTCGGCGTTCGACCGGACTAATGCAGCCAGGAACCGCGATAATGACTCGCGGCCGCAGCCCCATCGACTGGCCGATGGCTTTGCGAATGAAATACCGCAGCATTGTCTCGCACAACTCAAAATCACTGATGACTCCGTGCCGCAGAGGACGAACAGCCGTGATGCCTTCCGGAGTTCGTCCCAGCATCTGATAGGCCAGTTTGCCGACCGCAGCGCCACGTCCGACAACGCGATGAGTCCCCTTGGGAACGGCAACCACAGAGGGTTCGTCGATACGGATGCCCTGCCCCGGCAGACCAATCTGAGTGGACGTTGTCCCCAGATCAATCGCGAGATCAGAACAGAATCGTTTTCGAACCCAGCCAAGCATCCGTGCTCTCAGGGAAAGTCCGTGAACTGAAGGAGTCGTAAGTGTTTTGCCTGCACAGCTTTTTCAGGCGTCGAAGCATCACGCTTTTTACCGGTAAACCGGCAAATGCCGCAAGACGCAGATTTTGGCAGCAAATTTTGCGGGTCCGGAGCCACTTAACATTCCGCGAAAGCCTGATGACGCTGATCTCGGGGCGAACAACGACGATGGACATCGACGATGTCTAACTGCCGATGGACAACTGACGAGGCATGCTCCAGTGTTCGATCACTCCAAGCTACGCAAACATCCGAACTTGCCAGATATTATCGCCCATTGGCACTCTGGTTGGTACAATCCGACGGGATACGCAGAGGTCGGCAACGCGGAAAACGGGTGCGCCAGTAGAGGTGTTCTTCAGGACAAGTTCATAGGGGCGAGCCCCCAGTACCGCCTTCCAAAGAGCCCCATCTCCCGCAGAGTGGCAAACATTAACGTCGGTTCTCTGACCTCCATTCGAATCAGATTGACGACTCCGCCGGATGCAAAATCGATTCGTACGTCGTAAACCACCGCGTTTTCGACGGGCGACAATTCTATCTGAAGGGGACGTTCCCGCAGTGCCGTGGAGGCAGAAAGAATCAGTGGGGTCGCGGGCTCGTAGTCAAGAATGGTGACGGTGACTACCTGCAGCGGACGGTCGAGGAACGTGCCAAATGAGTCTGGAGCATCGATGACCGGAGTCGCAGGGGTTGCTGAGAGTGCAGACTGAATCTGGCTGGAAGTACTGCTCTGGGAGACTTCGGTCGAGTTCGACGATTGATTGATAAAGAAAACCCCGGCAAACACATCCTGAACGAGAACCTCATTTCGGCCAGGGCGGAGCCCTGTCGCTGAAGCTCGGAGATAGACGCGTTGATCGCCGTCCGCCGCGAAATCCTGAACAGCCTGCACTTCGAAATTCGCAAACGAAGCGCCGGCGGGGATTGTGATCGTGGAGGGGATCTTCAATTCGGAGCTGTCGGTCGAAAGAGCAACGGTCAAGGCCGTCGCGGTATTGCCTGTTCTTTGCACATTTGCAAAGAAGCGATTGCCTTCGGAAGTCTTGCGAATTGAAATCCCGGGAATAAGCGTTGCCAACCCAGGTGTTTCAATGATGCCTTCAAGCCAGAACCGGAACACAGATTCATCCGAGTCGTTCGTTGTCATTCTCAATTCACCAGCGAAGTAGCCCGCGACTGTCGTTTTCAATCGAATTTTCAGCGTTGTGGTTTGTCCCGGCAGAACGGTCGTCGCTGGGACCATCACCAGTTCATATCCGGCTGGCAGCTGGACAGCGCTTAAAGACAGCGGAGCGGAACCGGGGTTTGAGATCGTAAATGTCTGAGTCGGAGCCACAGATCCTGCCACGACACTGCCAAAATCAATCGGAGTAAATCGATCGGTCAGAATCGTTTGAATACCCTGTTCAACTCGGACCTCAGGCACACCGGAGTTCGAGACATCGAACGACTCGCGAGCCAGTTCCAGACCATTCTGCAGCCATGTGGCCGTCCACGTTCCCATCGCGCCCGTTGTGGGCAGGTTGAGTGCATAAGACCATTGCGAGACACTAAAGGAGACGCTTCCCGGATTGCTCGTCCGATCGAGAAAGAGGCTGCCATCCGGGCGTTGAAAACGAATCGTGCGAGTGTCTCCCGGTAACATAGCGCCAGCGATGACCCAGAAGTACAGACTAACGCCGGATCTGAAAGTGCGAATGTCCTGAGGCTGTTCATTCCATTCCGAAGTTGTGGGAATCTGATGGGAAAATCCAGAGTCAATCACATGTCGATAGTCTGCAGGATAAGCAGGCGGTGTGATCCAGAATCTGGACGGATCCAGCATGGTTTCTACGGGATGTTTGTTGTAGGTCATCTCAAAATGAACGTGAGGTCCTGCGGAGAATCCGGAACTTCCCATCCATCCGAGAAAGTCACCTGCCTTGATAGTGTCGCCGACCTTGACTGAGACAGAGTCGCGTCTGAGGTGCCAGTACTTTGCCCGCCAGCCTTTGCCCAGATCGATCACAACATAGTTAGCCGGAGGCGCGGGAGTCACAAAGGCAGTGTTTCGATCAAATGCTCCGTCGTTGATCGCGGAGATTTTTCCATCGGCGGCTGCATAAATGGCAACACCCTGGTCTGTTGCCGAGAATCGTCCGGAGCCAACATCAATGGCATCATGGCCGAAGGTGCTGGTGTCGTATGTGAACTTTCCTCCGCGATAGTCACGCAGAAAACCGGGGCGTGGATCAAGGTCAGCAAAGTTGGAGACTCGCCAGTCGACACCTGCTGTGCCATGTACGAAGGTGCCGAGCTTTTGTGGAAAGCTCGTCGCGGGAACGGGGGTCATCGAAAACGTAAAGGCATTGTCGTTTTCGTTATCTTCGATCACTTGATTGAATGGGTCCAGAATGACCTGAATCGAGTGGTTGCCGGATTCGGCATATCCGTGAAACACGTCAGCAAACCAGTTTCCAGTGGCCGTTCCCGCACCAAAGGAAACTTCTTCTCGATCAATCGCGATACTATCGACAACAACGCGAATCGCATAGGTGTCGGATGCGGAAAGACCGCGAGTGGAATACAGGCTGCGAACTTCCAACTGCTCCCCTAGTACAGGGCTGGCAATTCTCGCGTTATAGCCGTTTACCAGGAATGCATCCGTGATCGCAAGGTTGCTGAGCAGCGATCGGTCTTCCAGCAGTTCCACTGAGCCGCCTGCCGATTCACAGCGCGCGACCCAGCAGGAGTGAGGCAGAAACTGACTGCGGCGGCTTCTGGGCTTCATGCGTGTCCTGCTTTTTCGACTCGGTCAGTTTGATGCATGGTCCTGGATTGACGTGAAGGTCGTCCGATGATGGTAGATGAGGGCACCACGGGTCAAGACGATGAATTGCCAAAAGAGCAACATCCGCGGCAGGTGGCTGATTTAGCCCGCCTGCCGCAGGATTCTATTGACGTTGTTCAGTCAAAATGGCAATGGGAATGCTCAAAACCGGGTAAAGTGATGTGAACAGACCTCAATTCAGGAGTATTGGCACAATCGTCGAATACCATACGCGATCGAGTATGGCGTCTCGATCCGACAATTTTACCGAGGCCTGCTGAAAGTGGTGATCAGATCCCTGGTGCCTGGCTTCATGGCGTCGTTTTGAAAGTTCCTGCGTGCCTTTTCTGACCCGAGAAATAACTATCGATGGGACTTCACCGTTTTTGGATGCCCGAGCGGATCGGTGCGTTCAGGAAATTGCCGGTGGATCACGATCGCACGTGACCGGACTTTTCGACCACGACTGCGTAAAGCTGAATGGCAGCTTAGAGATTGATCCGGGCCGAAGGCTGGCCGTTGGTGATCTTTTAAGCGTGCGGTTTGAGGAGAATCGACGATACTCGCCGAAGCGTCGGCCGCAGCAGACGAAGCATCGAGGTTTTTCGATCGTTTACGAAGACCGCGAGATCATTATCGTCGACAAATCCGCCGACCTGTTGACGGTCCCAACTGATGGTCGCGAGCCTCATACGCTGATTTATCGAGTCAACGAGCACATTCGACACGAGGGCCGAGGTCGCGGCGCGTTTCTGGTTCATCGCCTGGATCGTGGCGTCTCTGGCCTGCTGGTATTCGGCAAGACTCGCGAAATGGCGGATGCTGTTCAGTCGCAGTTTCAACAACGCAAGCCCGAGCGGCAATACGATGCGATTGTGACAGGGCACGTGGTTCAGCAGCAGGGCGAGTTTCGAACGTTTCTGGCGACCGGTAAGAATCTCAACCGGTTTTCCACTGAGGACGAAGAAGAAGGCGAACTGGCGGTAACGCATTATCAGGTCCGCCGGAATTTTCCAAGGACGGTTCAGTGTCCTGCGGTGACTCACGTGGCCGTTCAATTAGAGACTGGTCGCCGCAATCAGATTCGCGTTCATTTTGCAGAAGCCGGACATCCGGTCCTTGGCGACAGTCGATATCGATCTCATTTGTGGAAGGACATTCCCTGGCCTCACAAGCGACTGGCCTTGCACGCATCGACTCTGAGTTTCGTGCATCCGGTCTCCTGTGAAATGCTGCGATTCACGTCGCCGCTTCCCGCAGAAATGACAGACTTTGTTCGCTACATCCAGCAGGCTCCCAAGCCAAAAGTCGGGAGAAAATAAACCGGTGAATCATTTCATCGTGAGTGATTCCGCAACAGCCTTCGTCTATGCTTTGTGCTAGTGCCGCTGGTCCCTGTGCCGCCGGGACCTGTGGAGATTTCCTGTGAAAGCCTCACTGATGTATTCGTCATTCAGATTATCGCTGTGGTATGGCCTCACCGGCGTGATTGTTCTGGTTGTGCCTCTTGCGATTGCCGATGAAAAGAACGTTGTCGGCGTCATGGAAATTCGTGAAGCAACGCTTTCTGCCCTGCAGCCGATCGGTTCACTCATTGGCGAATGGAAAGGTGTCGGGCAGCCGAAGCGTGGATCGAATGTCGGTGCCTGGTCAGAAAAGGCCCATGCCGCGTGGCGGTTTGAGACTGATCGAGCGGAACTTGTGGTGTCATTCGAACCTGGCCAACAGTTTCATAAGGCCATTGTTTCGCTTGGGCCCGACGGCAAAACGCCGGCGCTGAATCTGGTCTCGCTGAATCGCGAGGAGGTATCCCTCGTCCGCATTTCTCAGGGCGGTGATAAGAAGGACAAAGACGAAAGCTGGATCTTTGAATCGCCGGAAGGACGATGGCCACAGACTCGATGTACGGTTCGCCTGATCAGCGAGATTCGCGTGACGTTTCTGTTCGAAGAGAAGCCAGCTGAGAAATCTGCATACCGACGACTGTCGGAGATCGGTCTGACGCGTGCGGGTGCCCGGCTTGCTGATGGCAACACCGGAGAACGGCAATGCATCGTCACCGGCGGCCTTGGAACGATCAGGGTTTCGTATGAAGGGAAAACCTACTACGTGTGCTGTGAAGGCTGTAAGCAGGCCTTTGATGAAGACCCGGCAGGCACTCTGGAAGCCTATCGAGAGCGTCTGAAAGACGCACTGAAGAAATAGTCGTGTTACAGAGTGACCCTCCTCAGGCCAGGCGACCGCAGCGTTGCGGAAAGAGCAAACGCACGAAAGGGTCAGATGGCCCTCATCCTCCGGAGGTCATGTGCCTCGCACGTTGCCGAACATTTCAATGTGCAGGCGCGATGAAAAATTAAAACCGTGTTTGCGGGCCAGGCGGCGAAGCCAGTCAGCCTTGTCGGCAAGCTGTTCACGAGTTCTCGCCTGAGGCATCAGCCAGACGATACCCGGGTCGACTTCCGGAAAGTGCGACAGCCATCGCTGAACCTCCTCGACGTCTTCGGGCCGATCAATCACGAACTTAAGAATAGAATTGTAGCGCGACAACAGCGATTGGATAACCACTGGTCGGAACCGCGCCTGTTCGTGCCGATCATGCCAGGCAGCATCATCCGGGACGGAGTTGCTCAGCTTGGGGCTGATGGCCATCAGGTCACATTCGACGCGCTGATCAACAGTACCAGCCGTTTCGATCGTGACGCGTCGTCCAAGTTCGCGACAATGTTTTGTCAGCGGAGCCAGGTCCGGCACCAGCATCGGTTCGCCCCCCGTCAGCACAACATCCGGAGCCGTGCAATCGGTGACTCGTCGTACAAGCTGATTCAGGGACCAGGCCGTGCCTTCGGGTCTCCAGGAAGTGTAAGGTGTATCACAAAACCAGCAGCGCAGGTTGCATCCGGAAGTCCGAATGAACAGAGACTGAGTCCCGGCCCACGGACCTTCACCCTGGATGGATTCAAAGATTTCAGCGATCTGCACGGGTGTGATTTGCGAAAAATGGGCTCAGGACATGCGAAAGTGCGAAAGATACCGAGCTGATCCGTCGGATGCTGCTGTAAGCCGGCTGTTTGACCGGAAATCGTGATGTCCGGCAAATGAAAGGCGGGTGAAAGCGATTCTCGAACGCCGTTTTTCGAGAATTCTGCCAACAAGTGAACGCCGATTTTTCCTGAGCCTTCGATCT
>JANPHT010000008.1:0-11997 GCA_031424595.1 Planctomycetota bacterium | reverse complement strand
CGCTGCCGCCGTTGATGGTGTCCAGCCCGAGTCCGCCGATTAACACGTCGCGTCCGGCTTCCCCGTTCAGCGTGTCATTGCCCGAGTTCCCCAACACGATGTCCCGGCCTCCACCGCCATTCAGCACGTTGTTCGCAGAGTTCCCGAACAGAATGTCATCGGCGGAACCCCCGGTGACATTTTCAAACGTCGCCGACGAGTTGAGCGTCACAGTTCGATTCGTATGAACAGTCTGAATGAGCGACGTCCCCAGATTCAGCGTCACAGCCGACGTCAAGCCTGAGAAATCGATCGTATCCGTGCCTCCCCCGGTGACTTCTATTAGTGTATCAGCCTCTGCTGAGGCTGCGGCGTCAAACACGTAGGAATCATTGCCAGGTCCGCCACGCAGCATGTCATCCCCGCCTGCACCATGGATGCGGTCATTGCCATCGTTGCCATTCAACGTATTTCGCAAAGCGTTGCCGATCAGGGTGTCGCCTCCTGATCCTCCAGAGACGTTTTCCAAAATGTTGTTGGCGGCCAGAATCAGTTTTAAATGAGCATTGACAATCTGTGTCGCTGTTGACGCCAGATTCACTGAGACTCCGGTCGTTGTTGTCTCGGAAAAATCGAGAGTGTCTGTACCGGAGACTTCTCCGACGGTATCGGTACCGAGAGCCAGATCTGCATCAAACACAAACCGATCATCGGAGGATCCTCCATCGAGATAATCCGATCCGCCACGCCCAATCAGCACATCGTTTCCCTGCTGACCATACATTCTATTCGCGAGTGCATTTCCAATCAGAGTGTCGTTTCCCGCACCACCCTCAACATCAAAAAACGTGTTATTGGCATTGAAAAGCAGTTTCAAGTTCTGATTGACGGTTTGCAAATTTGCCTGGCCCAGATCAACGCGGATCGCCGAAGTTGTGCCTCGGAACACCAGAATGTCGTAGCCTCCACCAGTCAATTCCGTCAACGTGTCAGTTCCTAATGGCGTGTCCGCATCAAAGAGATACCTGTCCGTACGTTCTCCACCAATCAGTTCATCATCCCCGGATCCACCGGTGAGATTATCCAGACCGCCGCTTCCAGAAAGCTTGTTTTTCAGAGAATTTCCAGTCAGAATGTCATTTCCAGCGCCACCTTCGATGTTCTCGAATGCCACGCCTGAACTGAGGATTACCTTGAGCTTCGAATTGACAGTTTGCAGCGTGTTCAAACTCAGATTCAGCGACACGGCAGCTGTCGTCATCAGAAGATCAATCGTGTCTGTACCGGCGGCTGACATTTCAGTCAGCGCGTAGGTGCCCAGAGTGGTATCGGCATCAAAGACATAGCGATCATCGCCAGTTCCGCCTTTCAGCGTTCGAACGCTGATTCCTTCCATGATCAGGCTCGAACCGTTGGTCGTGACGCCTCCGGCCAATGCCACAAAACTGTCGTTTCCGGCAGTGCCAACAAGAGTTACTGAATCGGTCCCGCCATTACCGCGGAGCGTATAGGGCTGGTTTTTTGGAAAGGTTCCCAGGCTAACGGCAGGACCACCATTGGTTGACATCGTCACCGTGAACGTGTTGCTGGAGTAGGTCACGGCGAATTGATCATTGTTGGCGGTACCACCTGAGATCCGACTTCCAAAATTGATGTTTGTTCTCACCTGGTTCGGTGAGAGTGTGACTTGACGAAGCCCGGTTGCTGGAACCGTGGCGGTCCTGGGAAGCGTCAGCAATTCTCTTAAAAAAAACGTGCCCGATGAGTTTGACAGCCCTGTAAAGCCGTACGTACCACGAGAATCTGTAATCACCGACAGCTCGCCAAGGTTCGACTCAAAGACACCGTTATTGTTGTCATCCAGGAATAGAGTGGCACCGGGTCGCGGAGACTCACCAGCGTCCTGAACACCATCAGCATCGGTGTCGTCAAACGCCTTTCCGAAGATCTGGCCTCCAGCGATACCGGAGGTTTGCGTCACCAGATTGTACATCTGTACTTTGTTGGTCGTTGAACCAGATACGCGAACATAGTAAGTCCCCGGTCGCGGGAGAGTAAAACTCTGAATCGTTTCTGTACTGCCAAGGCCACCTGCATTCTTTGATTGCAGCGCGGTCGTTCCATCCGTATCCAACAAAGTCAGTGCAAGGTCGCTCTGTGCTTTTGAGTTGAAGGCTGATTCCGCGTAGGTGTTGGCACCAAATCCCGCGCCACCCTGCTGAAACGTCGTGCCTCGAGGACTGAGCGTGAGAGTCACCTTGTGAGCGGCGTTGACCGTAAATTTGTAAAAATCCAGGTCCGTCTCGTCATCAATGCTCACAAAACCCTGATCAACAGTGACGACCTTTGAGTCGCCGGCACTCCCCACTGACGACACTTGCTGACCGCTGAATGTTGCTAAATCGAATGCTGTGGGAAATGAATCACCACCCGATTTCTCCAAAGAATCTCCGTACTGACGCTGCAGCCCCAGGATATCCGCCAGCTGTGGACCGACAATACTTCGTACCTCCGGCGCTGGCTCCATCAGAAAGTCGCTTTCGGATGAAGCCACATGGTCCAGTCCGATCCCGTGACCCAATTCATGCATCAAAACATTTCTGAGAATCCGATAGTCATTCGTGGAGTCAGTGAACGTGACGACGTTGTCCGTATCGAAAGTCATGTCCCCGCCGTCAAAAGGAATCGCACAGGCCGCGGCGACATTTGCGCCGTTGGGTTCACCATCAATAGACCGCCCTGTAATCCGAATATCTGCCCGCGTTCCGGCGATGCCTTTGTTTGACCACCTGATCAGTGCACCATCATCCTGGGCGAGATAAACGAAGTTGAGTCCGGCAATACTGCCGATGCGATTCAGCGATTCGTCAAAGTACTTAAACCACGGCCGCAGCGTCAGATCGGACCCGCCGGGGCCAGTTCCCCAATTTTTATCAAGGAAAGCCCGCAGATTATTTGGTGCACCTCCGTTTCCAAGACCTCCGGAATTTTCCGTTGTGATGCCGTCGGCAGGAAAACTCCATGTCAGTGTCGTGGGATCCCCCTGCTGCAGACCGGAACCATTTGTTGCCGTTTCGGTCCAGCGAGCGAACAGCGGATACGCTGCCAACAAAACTCGTGTTTCCAGCGGTTCGGCCGCAGACCTCAAATAACGTCCCTGGCGAAGTCTTCTCCGGTCGCTTCGAACGGTCAGTTCGTTTTCAGATTTTGATCCCAGCAGGAAACATCGGCGTAAATTGATAATTGGCATTGGACCGTCTAATTAAAATGAAGCGGTTCGGAAATCTTCTGAACGCGAGCAACCGAGCGATGTTGGCCGAAGTCGGAACCAATATCCTATTCAGGCGATTGACGAATTTATACCAGTAGCTTCCTCTTTCAACCGTTTCAGTACCGGAAACTTGATTCGTGGTCTGTGTCAGCATCAATCAACTCTCATTTAAACTCTCATTAGCACCAAAACACAGGCCATGCTTTTTTCAACAGGCCACAGGAAAAGTGACTATTCTGCGAATTGCAAGCATGATGACGCTGGAGAAAAGCTTGCTGGTGTAAGCACCTCGCGAGTAGCATTCTGGCCTGAATCGTCTTTTTCTTCCAAGGATCGTTTAATGCATCGCTGGAATATCGTGTTCGGAATTGTCTGCGGCCTGACTGCGCCAGTGCATTCTGCGGAACCTGAGATTGAGGTGCGCGAGAAAGTCGTCTATTCAAAGGTGGGCGAACGAGAGTTATTCCTTGACGCTTTTATCCCAAAGGGCGAAGGCCCCTATCCGGCAGTATTGATCGTACACGGCGGAGCCTGGCGATCCGGTAACCGAAATCAACTGCGTCTCTATGCGAATGCGCTCTCCCGACGAGGCCTGGTCTGTTTCGCGATCGATTACCGATTGGCTCCACAACACAAATTCCCGGCTCAGATTGAGGACTGCCGTGAAGCTGTTAAATGGATTCGTACGCAGGCTGCCAATTACAAAGTGAACCCGACGAAACTGGGAGCCATAGGATACTCGGCTGGCGGGCATCTGGTTTGCCTGCTTGGCACAACAGGGGAAGCACCGAGTGACAAGAATGGAAATATCGACACTCGCCTTCAGGTCATCGCCGCAGGCGGAGCGCCTACGGACTTTCGTTCGTTTCCGGACAACGGCAAATGGGCGGAATACTGGATGGGTGGAGATCTGAAAACGGTCCCCGAAAAGTTTCGGGATGCATCCGCTGCGGCTTTCGCGGATCAGAACGATCCGCCGGTGTTCTTCTTTAACGGCACTGCCGATGAGTTGGTACCTGTCGCATGGTCCCGTGCCTGCCATGATGCTTTGCAGGAAAAAGGTGTCAAAGTGGAAATGCACACGATCGAAGGCGCAGGACATATTCAAGCAGCGATGAATCCCGACGCTTTAGAAAAGGCCTATGATTTTCTGGAGCTGGAACTGAAGTCAGAGAAGTCTGACGCTGCCCCGTGATCTGAGGACGGCGACAGCTTCAGAGAATCTCGTTGATGGTGCTGCCATGCACCTGCACGAGCGACACGCTTACTTCGACCAACCGTCACGTAATCTGCGAGCTTCAGCAGACGGCCGCGCAAAACTGGCCACTCGATCTCTCGTTGAGGTTAACAATCCGGGCTCATTGATGTTAACGATCCGGGAGTGGAGAACATGGCAAAAGGTTTCTCATAGGGGATGCCCGTTGGGTCGGCCCCTTTTTACAGGATCATCACAGCGGTTGAATGCAAAGAATTATCGAGAGTGATCGCTCGGTGCCGGGAAGATGGCTCGATTCTGTAGACAATTATCGCAGGCCGTCGAATCTTCTTCGTAGTGTGGGTGCCGATTTTTTGAGCCACCCACGAAAACAACTTTGCAGCACGATGCCTGTCAAGCCCGTCGATCGCCAGGTACACTCCCGGACTTCACTGCGTCGGACAGCTGAACACGTATCTCATTAAGTTTTATTTGCCGACACTGAATTCGAGATCACAATGCTGCGAAGTCCTCAACTTTCCTGGGCCGCCCTGGCTGCTTTCAGTCGATCGATGGCTCGCATGCTGGAAGCCGGTGTTGAGGTTCGCAAGTCTCTGCAGACATCATCTCGCCAGTCGGCCGACAGGCGACTTTCGTCAGCCACTGAACGGGTCGTTCAAAGTGTTGCCAGTGGGAGGACACTCGCCGAGGCATTTAAGAAAGAGGGAGAACTGTTTCCAACCTTATTTCAGGATCTGGTAAGCGTTGGCGAGCAGACTGGATCAGTCCCCGAAGTTTTTTCCGCGCTTTCGAAATACTATGACTCACGCATCAAGCAGGTGAAGCTGTTTCGTGCGGCCATTGCGTGGCCCGTGATTCAGCTGATCGCTGCAATTCTAATCATCGGGCTTTTGGTTTTCATACTGGGACTGCTGCCTGCCGGACCGGATGGCACGCCATTTGATGTGATCGGGCTTGGTCTCTATGGCACCACAGGAGCGATCACCTGGTTTGTTGCGTGGGGCGCTGCGGCAGTCGCTGGAGTTGTGATCTGGAAGCTGGCAACGAACAACACGGCATGGCAAATGGCATTGCATCCCGTATTGCTGGGCATTCCAGTGCTGGGAAAATGTATGAGATCTTTCGCGATCTCTCGATTCTCCTGGTGCTTTGCATTATCTCAGCAGGCGGGAATGTCCATTAAACCCTCATTGGACTGCAGTCTCAAGGCGACCGCTAACGGCGCGTTCATTATGGCTCAACCGTTAATCTGGCAGGAATTGGCCGACGGAGAATCCTTCACCGACGCTTTGACCGCATCAAAGCTTTTTCCCGGCGAATACCTGCAGTTTGTCGCCACCGCGGAAGAGACCGGCACCGTTCCTGAACAACTCGACCGAATGAGCCACCTGTTTGAAGAAGAGGCTCAACGCTCGATGAACCGCCTGACCGCCATTTTCAGCGGCGCTGTTTGGGCGGGAGTCGCCATGATTGTGATCTTCTTCATCTTCAGAATCGCCATGATTTACGTCGGCATGCTGAATGACGCGGTCAAACAGACGATGTAAGTCAATCACCTGCGAAACAAAACCACTTCCAGTCGCCATCGACTTGCCGAAAGGATTCGCAACACAAAACAAACTCAGTTGCGGTTTTGACTCGATGCTGCTTTGATTCCACGCTCGGCACGAGGACTGGAACGTGTTGCCGCGTCGCGAAATCTATTCTGAAATCTACGACCGGTTCGAGAGTGCTACAATCACAGTGACCTTAAAGATCGTGGATATTGCGATTCATAAAGCGTTTTTTGCAGAGGCCATCGCTGTCTGCATTCTGCGGGACGGACTTTCAAGGACGAGAAATGACTTCGCTCGAAGGACCAGAAAACACTGCAATCAACGTAAAAGTGCCTTCAGGCTATTCCATCGGTTCAATCGCCTTCTGGAGCTTTCTGCTCACTCAATTCCTTGGGGCTTTCAACGACAACTACTTCAAGCAGATGGTGTTGCTGACATGTGTCAGTCACGTAGCAAAAGCCACAAACACTTCAACAGCAGATCGCCAGCCACTGGCTCTGGCCGCGTTCGCATTGCCCTTTGTCCTGTTGTCCGGACTCGGCGGATTTCTCTCCGATCGACTCGCAAAACAACGTGTCATCGTGGGATGCAAAATTGCAGAAGTTGGCATCATGGGCGTGGGACTGATTGTGTTACTCACTGAGGGATTGTCAGCCGACGTTCAATTGTTGTTGCTGATCTGTGTACTGTTCCTGATGGGGGCCCACAGCGCAATTTTTGCCCCGTCCAAGTACGGTGTGTTGCCCGAACTGTTCCGTGAGGATCGGTTGCTTCCCGTGAATGGCGCAGTGCAAATGACAACGTTTTTGGCCATCATTTTTGGAACCGCCGGTGCCGGAATTGCCCTTGATCAAATGGAAAGGTCCATGTGGATTGGCAGCTTGATCGCCATGGGAATCGCTGCAGTGGGCACAATCGCATCTCTGTTCATCCCGAAGACTCCGATTGCAGAACCGTCGCTGGTGCTGAAGGCGGAAAGTCTCTTTCTTCCCAAAGAAATCGTTCAGTTAATTCGTCAGGACCGAGGCCTGTTGCTGGCCATCCTTGTGGCAGCAGTCTTTTGGTTCCTTGGCGGGGTGACTCAGATGTCTGTCAACACACTCGGCAAGGCCACGTTTGGATTAAGTGATACGCGAACGAGCTTGATGGTTTCCGGCATAGGGTTTGGCATCATGGCAGGATGTATCATGGCAGGCTTTCTGGGCAAAGGCGGAAACGGGCGGCGTTGGGTCTTTGTGGGAGCGTGGATGTTGTTTTATTCGCTGCTTCTGATCGCGGCTCTGAGTAGTGGACTCGCAGGACGTGCTGGCAATTCTGGTCAGGACGACAACGGCATTCTCGACAGTCTGTTACGAGCCGATGCACTGGAATGGGGCCTGCGATTCAGCATGGTGGTGCTGGGTGTTTCTGCCGGGATGTTTGTTGTGCCGGTCCAGGTGTTTTTGCAGCAGGCTCCTCCGCCTGAGTTCAAGGGACGACTATTGGGGGTGCAGAATCTGGTCACCTGGATTGGCATTCTATTGGCAGCCGGCTTTGTAGGTGTTGCCGGAGTTGTGCTGCGAACGATCGCGGGACCGACCGGCGATGCTATTCATCAGTGGGCCGTTTTTGTGTCGTTGGCCACATTGATGCTTCCCATCTGCTTGTTCTATCGCCTTCCGGAGACTAATCCCTCGGACCGCGTTGCCACGAAATGATCTGACATTCTTCCGTGCGGCTCACGAGACCTTTTTGAAGCGGAGTGATGCATGACTAACGAAGGAGTATTGTCGAGCCGTTATGATGCCGTGATCATCGGAAGTGGCCACAATGGACTGATCGCAGCGGCCTATCTGGCAAAGGCCGGCCAGTCTGTTCTGGTACTGGAATGCAATGATTACCTGGGCGGAGCCACGACCTCGCATCGTGTGTTTTCTGAATACGATGCCATGTTGTCTCGATACTCCTATCTGGTTTCGCTGCTTCCCAACCAGGTTTTGTCCGAACTGGACCTGACGTTTGAAACACGACGGCGAAATACGGCGTCGTTCACTCCTTATCGGGATTCTGCTGGCGTTGCTCGAGGACTGTTGTTGTCCAATGTGGATGAAGGTCGTTCCCGCGACTCCATGCGAGAACTGACCGGCGGTGGGGAAGCCTGGCAGGATTACCAGAAGCTTCTGTCTCTGGAGGCAGCGTTGGCTGAAATCGCCTGGCCATCACTCGTTCAGCCATTGCGTTCCCGAGGCGATTTTATTCGGACGCTTTCGACAGCGAATCAACGTGAGGCCTGGACCGCATTTGTTGAGAATCCACTGGGCGATGTGATTGAACGCTATGCGAAGAACGACACTCTGCGCGGGTTACTGATGACTGATGGAAAGATTGGTGTCTTCAGTCATCCGCAGGATGAATCACTTCTGCAGAATCGCTGCTTCCTCTATCACGTGATCGGGAACGGCACTGGAGAATGGCGAGTTCCTGTGGGTGGAATGCAGTCTCTGGTTCTGGCGTTGGTGGCCAGGTGCCGGTCCCATGGAGTTGTTTTCCGCACAAGGTCACCAGCACTGAAAATTCATCCTGGACGAGATCACCAGACCGTGGAATTCCTCGATGATGGCAAACCGTGCGAAGTGGATGCCAGGCGTGTTCTGATCAATGCGGGGCCTCGCACCTATGCAAAGTTGCTCAACCAGGAATGGCTGCCGAGCGCAACCGACGAAGGATCTGTCATTAAAATCAATATGCTGCTGCGGCGACTGCCAAAAGTTAAAGCTTGCGGTATAACCGCTGAAGAAGCCTTTGCTGGTTCATTTCATATCGATGAAGGCTATGACCAAATGCGGACGTCTTACTGGCGAGCTCAGCAGGGCGAAATTCCAAACCCCGCTCCGGGTGAAATGTACTGCCACACGCTGACGGACAATTCGATTCTTTCGCGGGAATTGAGGCTGCAGGGCTATCAGACGTTGACACTGTTTGGGCTTGATATGCCGTATCGACTCTTCAAGGGTGACCACGATGCGAGGCGTGATCGAGTCAAGGAGCTCTATCTTGAGGGCCTGAATCGAATCTGCGACGAGCCTTTTGAGGACTGCCTTGCTCGTAATAGGGATGGCAGCCTTTGTATGGAAATCAAGACTCCACAGGATCTTGAACGAGAAGTGGACCTGGACCTGGGAAATATCTTTCACAACACCCTGTCGTGGTTCTTCACCGACGACCCGAATCAGGTCGGCCAATGGGGTGTTGAAACCGAACACTCGGGGATTTACAGAGCGGGATCCTCCGCATTACGCGGGGGAGCAGTGAGCGGCATCCCAGGAAGAAACGCAGCCATGTGCGTTCTCGCAGAATCCCACAGATAGCATTCACAGTCAGCCTTTGATTTTGCATAGAACCACGATGTCCGGTCGATTCATCGGCAGACTGAGTCACATCGGTTCTGGATCATTGGCGTGGTGAGTTTAATCGCCTTACACTGAGCCAAGATTCACTTCAGATTTCATGGAGATCTGAGATGGCTGGTCAGCCTGTTTCCCCAAAACCCACGCCGCTGCAGAGTGTTTCCCCCCCAAGTCTCGCGGCGAATCCCGGCGTGTTGAAGCCGATCACTACGACTTCGCCATTGAATCGCAATTCTCCGTCTGCCTCCGCGGTCTCCTCAATGGTTGACGTCAGCGGTAGCAACAGTGGCAACAGTGGGAAAAGTGGCAACAACGAATCTCGTACTCGTCGACGCAAGCATGCACCTAGACATTCCGAGAGACTCGTTTCGCTCGACGCATTTCGCGGCTTTATCATGCTGATCCTGGCCGCCAAAGGATTCGGGCTGCTGGCATTCTCCCGGATTGACGAAGCCGCCCCGGTCTGGCAAACGCACGATCACGCTCTTTGGCAAAGAATCAGTTTTCACTTTGATCACCCGGCCTGGATGAGTTCGTCGGACTATTTCAAGGTCTCTTTCTGGGATCTGATTCAGCCGTCCTTCATGTTCATGGTCGGTGCTGCCATGCCGTTTTCAAATAGGCGTCGGGCTTCGAATGGCCAGGGTGCTGCAGGAAGAACCATGCACGCGATCATGAGATCGCTGGCATTGATTCTGCTTGGCGTCTTTCTGTCTTCGCTGGGACATGAACATACCTACTGGATATTTCCTAACGTTCTTTGTCAGATCGGGCTGGGGTATTTCTTTGTCTGGATGCTGCATCACCTGCGAGTTTCGTTGCAGATCGTTGCACTGATTGTGATCCTTGGCGGATACTGGGGGTGGTTTTACATGTCGCCGCCCCCTGCCGATTACGATTACGCAGCCGTGAATGCGAGCCTGAAAAAGGGTGAGGTCTTCGAGGGTAAGTATGCTGCCTGGTCTAAAAACGCGAATGCCGCCTTTTTCTTTGATGGATGGTTGCTGCCTCGTCTTAGATCTTCGAAAGACCCGGAAGAGTCACCTGCATCCGCCGTAATCTCCACCATGAATCAGTGGCGATTTGCATCTGTGGGACTTCAGGAATCGCCATCCCCGACAGGAGATCCCGATCCGACAGGATCTGTGTTGCCAAAGGCGGATCCGCCTCAGCCGCCAGAGGCCGAAACGAAAGCTGTCGACATTGCCTCAGAGCCAAACAAGCCAGCGTGGTATCGACAATGGTTCTTATCAAACACGGAACCCTTTCAATTCAATAGAGACGGCTACACAACTTTGAACTTTATCCCTTCGATTGGCACCACGCTGCTGGGAGTACTCTGTGGCCAGTTGTTGATAAAGTCTGAAACATCCCGTTGGATGAAACTCGCGCTGCTGATTCTGACGGCCAGCGTTTGTCTGGGGCTTGGAATCGCTGCGGATCACACAATTTGCCCGATCGTGAAACGCATCTGGACACCCAGTTGGGTACTTTTCAGCGGTGGTTACGTCATTGGGATGCTGGCAATCTTTTACCTCTTGTTCGATATCGCACCGCTGAGACTTCTGGCTTTTCCGCTGGTCGTGGTCGGCATGAACTCGATCCTGACCTATATGCTGGGACAGACGGTCTCCGGATGGATGCGAGAGCACGTCGTGAAAGTGCATTTTTCAGGTATGATTGAGAACGTGTTTGGTCCCAAAGCTCTGGATCCGATGTGGTATGGACTAATCACACTTCCAACAACCGTAATCGTGCTCTTTTGGCTGTTCTTACTATGGTTGTACCGCCAGAAAATCTTCCTACGGCTTTGACAGTCTGCTGGCGTGAACATCGTCTCCGATGACAGGCAGATTCTGAGTAGGGAACGGCGCACTGCAAAGATCCGAACATTCTACGGTCGCAGGAGCCATTCGGACCGGAACGCAGAGTTCCCTCCAGTTTCTTCTCTCTGTTGGCGCTCCGGGAGTTTACGACGTTCGACTTTGCGACTCAGCGTCAAGACTGTTATCGTCCGCCTGTCGAAGTTGTTCATTTCCTGGCCAAATTCTTTTTCAACAGTCGAAATTGTCATGACACAGATCAATAAGTACAGCAGCCGAATCACCCAACCCGCCTCCCAGGGCGCTTCGCAGGCGATGCTCTATGCCACAGGCATGGATCAGGGCGACATGAACAAAGCCCAGATCGGAATCAGCAGTGTGTGGTACGATGGTAACCCCTGCAACATGCACCTGATGGACCTCGCAGCCAGAGTTCGTGATGGTGTTCAGGCAGCCGGAATGGTCGGCATGCGATTCAATACCATTGGCGTCAGCGACGGCATTTCCATGGGCACAGATGGGATGTCATTCTCCCTTCAGTCGCGAGACCTGATTGCCGATTCGATTGAAACCGTGATGTCCGCTCAATGGTATGACGCCAATATCTCACTACCAGGCTGCGATAAGAATATGCCCGGTTGCATTATGGCGATGGCTCGTTTGAATCGTCCGTCACTGATGATTTATGGCGGAACTATCAAACCGGGTTGCGGCCTGAAGGGCGAAAAACTCGACATCGTGTCAGCCTTTCAATCCTACGGCGAAT
>JANPHT010000007.1:0-78003 GCA_031424595.1 Planctomycetota bacterium | reverse complement strand
TGATCAGCGCTGTCGGCACTTCGCTTTTGCGCTCTCCATGACGGCGCCGGATTTGTTCGACGATCTCGTCAAACTCCGCAAAGGATTCGAAGCGGCGCAGGCGATCTTCAAGGTCTTCCGGGATGCCCAGCCGAGCCCCATACCAGGCCGCGAACTTTCGGAACATCAGGCATGCGAAACCATCATGCTGCTCGGCCATCAGTGTGAAATGAGTCACCAGAAAATCGATCTGTTCATCGCGTGATGGTTCAAACGGAGTCGGGTCTTCGGCCAGATAACTCTGAATGCGTCGGAAGATCCACGGATCCAGCATTGCTCCTCGCCCGATCGCCACCGCCGCGCAGCCAGTATCATTCATCATCGACATGGCATCCTGCGGAGTTCGCACGTCACCATTCGCAATGATGGGCATCGATCGTACAGCACGAACAGTGTTACGAATGCCTTCGCGACAAACGGCCCCATGAAATCCCTGTGATCGAGTGCGCCCATGAACTGTCACCGCCGCGACTCCGATGTTTTCGAAAGACGCTGCCAGTTCAGGAGCGGTGATCATCGACGAATCCCAGCCCAGTCGCATCTTCACGGTCACGGGCAGATCCACCGCATCAATGACGCGACTGACCATCTCAACCGCGCCGTCAACGTTGCACATCAGCCGCGCGCCACCTCCCGAACTGTTGACCTTAGCCATCGGGCAGCCCATGTTAATATCGATCGCTTCATAACCATGAGCTTTGAGCCAACGAGCCGCCTTGACCAGGTCTTTGGTTTCGCCGCCGAAGATCTGTACAGTCAGCGGACGATCTTCATCACAGGTCTGGACGAGGTCCATCGACTTGGGCCGTTCTGACCAGAGCATAGAAGCCAGCACAAGATCGGTCGTCGCAAGTCCAAGCCCTCCTGTTCGCCGCAGCGCCAACCGAAATGCCAACTGAGTGTAACCAGCCAGCGGCGCAAGAAAGAATCGCGTGGCCAGCAATCGGCCGCCGATGTTGATGGGCGTGGCCGCGCGACTGCTGGGCGGAATTGTTTCCAGGATTGTCGCTCTTGTCACGTGGTCAGTCAGCGGATTCATGGCTCGAACTTCTTCCAGCCGAGAGTCTTAAGCCCTTCCAGTACTTCCAGAACCGGCAGGCCGATAACGTTGGTCAGGCTGCCGCTCAGTTGTGTGACGAATGCCGCTGCGTGGCCCTGGATGGCGTATCCACCGGCCTTGCCCTGAGATTCTCCTGTGGAGATGTACCATTCCAGCAGTTCGTCGTTGACACGACAGAATGTTACCTGAGATCGCACAATGTATGTCACCTCCACTGCATTATGAGAAAGTCGCATGCCCGTCCAGACATCATGCGTTGCGTGGGACAGGCAATTGCGAAACCAATCGCGAACATCCCTCTCCCAATGTCTGGGTCCGGGCTGGCCGAGGACAACCCGATTTCCGTTTGCGTCCGTTGCGATCACGATCGTATCAGCGACGACCACAAACGTTGATCGCGATGGCGTTGGTTGTGATGGCGTTGGTTTGTCAGCCAATTGTCTGCAGACGTCTGCGTGTTTCAGCTGCAAAATGGATCTGAGCCTTTGCTCAATCGCTGCATCATCGTTGATGTCTGCAAAGCCCGGTTCATCAGGCGATGAAGGTGGAAGGATCACAAGTCGTTCTTGCCCAACGACAGATCCGAGTAAGTCTTTGCGGCGTGGCGACCTGGAGCCCAACACAATGCGGGGAGTGTCCTCAGCGCCGGTTGTCGAAGGATTGATCATGTCGGGGAAGTAGGAATCTCTCTCAGGGCTTATTTTGCCCGATGCGATTGTCTCGATAAACCTGCTGAAGAGTATAGTATAGTGGTGAATCTCTTCGCGAACGAGGAATTCTGCCCAGCGATTCTTATTACCACAGCGATCAGC
The DNA here is from genome assembly GCA_031424595.1 of Planctomycetota bacterium. GTDB lineage: Bacteria > Planctomycetota > Planctomycetia > Planctomycetales > Planctomycetaceae > SXXK01. Next base: position 76,092 of record JANPHT010000007.1, on the reverse strand, counting down.
GCTACGGAATGCTTCATGACCGAAGAACTGACCGCGTTTCACGAAGCTGGCCACGCCTACGCTGCTATTTACGTGGGCGCGCGAGTGCAGTCGGTAACGATTGATCCGGATGACGACGATGGGCCGAATCGATATGGCGACACTGTGGTGCTGTGGAGTCGCGGGCGATTCTCTCAGAAAGACCTGGCAGAGAAAGCTGCCTGGGTTGCCCTGGCCGGTCCCGTTGCGGAAATGGTGTATTCCCAGAAGCCATTTCATCCTGCCAGTGTGGCTGAGTGGCGTCAGGACTGGGAAACAGCGTTCGAATCACTTGAGCATGTTCGAAGTCTTCCGCTCCGGATGGCTCAACTGGAGCGATACACGATCGAGCTGTATCAGGCTTTTCGGGACGACAATCATTGGGCAGCGATTGGGGCCATCGCAGACAGTTTGCTGGCTCACGAGACGCTGGATGAAGAAATGCTGCAGGAAATCGTGGAGCCCTGGATAGGCGAGGCTTGAGCTGAGCGTCGATTAGCCCCTCCGAATCGACGTTTGCAGGCAAAACGCAGAGTCACCAGCGGCCTGCCATCAATCGAACGCTTGAGGCCGAACGGCTCCTCAGTTGTACCGCCAATTCTGCATTTGTATCTTGACCAGCCAACTCACAGATTGGCACGCCACCGATCATTTCCACGCGTTTCCCCTAAAGGTTTTTTAGAAAATGTCAGACGCAACAAACGGCAAACTCAATCGCAAACTTCGTATGGCCCTGGTTGGAGGTGGACAAGGGTCGTTCATCGGCCGAGTCCATGCAACCGCCGCCGTTTTAGACAACCGTGCGGCTCTGGTTGCCGGGGCGCTGTCGTCCGATGCTGCTCGAGCCAAGGCCAGCGCGGCGGCCTATGACATTGCCGAATCACGAGCATACGGTTCCGTCGCGGAGATGCTCGAGAAAGAAAACGCTCTGCCCGCCGATCAACGAATCGACTTTGTCAGCGTGGCGACTCCCAATCACACGCACTTCCAGATTGCAAAAGCGGCTGCAGAGGCTGGCTTCAATGTGATCTGTGACAAACCGATGACTTTTGATTTTGCACAGGCTGAAGAACTCGTCCACGTTGTTGAAAAGAGCGGTGTTGTTTTCGCCGTGAGCCACAATTACACCGGCTATCCGCTGGTGCGACAGGCTCGTGAAATGATTCTCAGCGGGGAGTTAGGTGAGATCAATGCAATCCGTTCGAATTACATACAGGGCTGGTTAAGGACTCGCCTGGAAACTTCCGATCAGAAACAGGCTGCCTGGCGAACTGACCCCACAAAGTCAGGAGCGGCTGGCTGCTTCGGTGATATTGGAACTCACGCGTATAACCTCGGTCGCTACATGACCGGTTTGATCCCATCAAAGATCTCCTGCAACCTGTCCATTTTCGCTGAGGGCAGAGCACTGGATGATTACGGTCATGCCGTCATTCGGTACGAAAACGGAGCTGTGGGAACGGTCACCGCCAGTCAGATTTCTCACGGTCGTGAGAACGATCTGTTCATTGAAGTTGACGGTACCAGGGGCGCGTTGTCATGGCGTCAGGAAGAGCCGAACGTGATGATTGTTCGCAAAAACGGCTCGCCACATCAGATGTACACACGCGACCCGAATGCTCCCTTCATGAACAGCATGGGAAAGGCCGCCTGCCGGTTGCCATCTGGCCATCCGGAAGCCTTCTTCGAAGCGTTTGCCAACGTTTATCGCTTTGCTTATGACTCCATGGTAGCGCGTGCGACTGGCGAAAAGTTCGAAAAGAAAGACACGATCTACCCGAACATTTATGACGGCGCGGAGGGTATGTATTTCATTCAGCAATGTGTCGCCAGCAGCAAGCAGGACGGTGCCTGGGTTCCGATGAAGTATTCCGGAGCCCGAAAGTAAACACTGACTGGTTTATGGATTAACTCAAATCCACGTCGAGGTCGCGACGGCGATCCTCCTATGGCACTCACTTTGAACGGGAATCGTTGTCGCGGAAGCCGCCAGGCTTTCGGAATGCGGTTTTTTCAGGTCCCTGCCGAAACGCTTGGCGCGTTCCACTACAAAGTGAGTACCATTGGGCGCTCCTTGGCGTATTCAGTTTTCGTTGCCTTCAATGAAACCTCGCACAGTTCATCTTCTTCGAACCCTCATGTTTGCCAGTATCCTGCTGAGCATTCACTTGCAGCATCGCAAGTTTGTGGCGGCGCAGGCGACGATGAAGAACTGGTCCGACTCGATGCCAATGATTCGTGAGATTCTTGCGGCCGCTCATTCGGTTCGCGATCGCAGTGAGTCGCAATTTGCGGAAGTTCTCGACGCGGACGAGACAGTGTTGGCTGAGGTGACGCGAACATCGCCCTCAGCCGATCATATTCTGGGCTTCTCAGGGCCGACGGACGTGTTACTGACGTTTGATGGCAATGGAAAGCTGGCCTCCGCTCATGTTCTCTCGAGCCGTGACACTCGTGATCATGTTCACAAGGTTGTGGAAGACTCAAAGTTTCTTCGGTCATTGAATGGTCGAACTCCCTCAGAATTGATGGATCTGAGTGACATCGACGCTGTATCCGGCGCGACGTTGACAAGCTGCGCGATTCTTGAAGCCATTCGTTTTCGAGTCCTCACGATGGATGGAGCAGGGCAGGAGACGATGCGCCTGAAGTCGCTGAAGTTTCCCAATCCACCTCGTCTTGAAGACGTCCGACTTCTTTATCCGAATGCAAAGAAGCTTGACCAGAATCTGGCGAGCGACATTCTCTGGCATGTTCTTGATTCGAGCGGCTCGCGGATCGGAGATTTGCTTCGTGCCTCTCCAGTTGCTGACAATAACGTGGGATTTCAGGGACCGACGGATGTCCTAATTTCGGTCGATGCGCTGGGCCATGTTTCAGGAATTGCTCTCGGGGTCAGCTATGACAATGAACCCTATGTTGACTATATACGCGAAGACGAGTACTTTCGAAAACTCTTCAACGGCCGAGACATAAAGACACTTGCGGCACTCGATAGTGGCACGGTCGAAGGCGTTTCCGGTGCGACGATGACCAGTCAGACAGTGGCCAGATCACTCCAGATGATGGCTCAGGCGTTTGTAGATGATCAACGAAGAAAGGCCCCATTGGACCGTCCTCATTCATTCGCGAACAGTCTGAAAGGCCAGCGGGCTCATTCTACGATCGTTACGCTTCGCAACTTCTCGACCATCGGTATCACGCTGGTCGGCGTCATTCTGGGATTAACTCATCTGCGTAGCTGGCGATGGCTGCGAGTCACGTATCAGTTTCTTGTGATCGTGTGGCTTGGACTCATCAACGGCGACATGGTCTCGCAAGCCTTGTTGCTTGGCTGGGCTCAGAGCGGCATTGCATGGCAAAATGCCCTCGGCCTGAATGTTCTGACCGCCGCCGCGCTGCTGGTGCCGATCTCCACAGGTCGCAACGTGTATTGTTCTCACATCTGCCCGCATGGAGCAATTCAGCAACTTGTGAGACGACGGTTGCCATGGCAGACAAGAATTCCGCCGCGTATCCATTACTGGCTGAAGTACACTCCGATCGTATTAATCGCCTGGGTTGTGACTATCGGACTGCTGCACCTTCCATTCAGTCCAGTTGACATCGAACCCTTTGATGCGTGGCTATGGATGATTGCGGGAATGGCAACGATCATGGTTGCGATGGGCGGTCTGATCGCCTCGATGTTCGTCCCGATGGCTTATTGCCGTTTCGGCTGTCCCACCGGAGCGTTGCTGGACTATTTGAGCAGTTCGAGTGGAAAGTCGTGGAGTCGGCGAGACGCGATTGTGCTTCTGATAATTGTCGCTTGTGGGATCATCAACGTGATCACATAATCGACGAGGCGCAAGACAGCGAGCGGCAGGGTGTCAGTCCTGTGGTGAAATTATGTCACACGGTGGACGGACGCCCTGCCGCTCGCCTGAGGCCATTCAGTATTCAGCGTTTTCGCCGATTACTTTGCGCAGCAGGTTCCTGTGACACAACACTTTCCCGATGCGCAGCACGCATCGTCGCAGACACAGTCACCCCCGACATCGCAGGCACAACCAGCGGCTGCACAAAGGCAGTCCTCGCAGGTGCAAACGACGCAGCAGTCACAGGGAGACGTCGTTGACGAGCCGGCGGCCGTCGACGACCGGAAAGCAGACAAAGCGATTGGTGAAACAAGCAATAGCGCAAGCACGGACAAAGAAAAAGTCTTCATGGAAATTCTCCAGAATGTAATCAGAAAATGAGTCAACGAAACACTCAACTCAGAATCTGATTTGGCTAATTTCTCCACACGCACAACACCGATTGCAGCCGATTATGACCAGCGCTCGAGCACGGCGGTTGTCCAATTGTATTCATGGAAAAGCACTGCGACTGATCCAGATCGATCAGCAGCGGAATCCAGAAACCCGACTGCGTGGAGTCTCGTGCAGTTTGGGTTTTCGCCTGACCAGTGTTGCCTTCAAGGACGAAGAATTGCGGGCAACATTCGCAGCAACTGGGCCGTGGTCGTCCCGCTCGCCCTTGTGATTGTGCGTGCGAGTCATTTCGACAGCATCGCTGTTGCTTAAGAATTGAGGCTGTTTCTTTTGAACAGCAGCTTTTTTTCTCAGATTTTACAGCACACGAATCAACGGACGCGACCGCTCTGTTCAGGCAACAGCAGGGCAGATTTGGAACAAGCGGGGCTATCCAAACGACGGCTGCAAGCAGCAATCGATGCAGATTCATTCCAAAGTTGATGTGGCTGCGTTTCATAGAACGTATTGCTCGAGAGAGCCTGATTCCATGCAAGGTCAACGATCTCGTCATTTGATACTACGTTTGACATCCGCAGAATGTCAACGCTTTTTAGTGGAATTGTGATAACGCAAGGAATCTTACCGCTGCGTTCGTCGGCACTCAATTCTGATGGACTGGTTTTGGCGACAGTGCTGCCTCTTAAAATTTAAGCGAGTGGTCTCAAATATGTCCGCCTGGGCTGGAAGCGGCGGCATGCTGGAGCCTCAGTAACCATTTGCTGTGATTGAGGGAGAATCCGCGTCTTCGTAGTCGTTGGCTGTTTCAGCCGGAGTTTTTCTGGCGATGCTTTTCGTCACGGTGCGAGCCTCCCTGGTGCGCAGCGTGCTTGACAACGGACCGTTGCTGGCGGATGTCTGGTTCCGGGCGACGCTGGCAACCTTGCTATGTCGGCTTATCTGTTGATCGCTTTATTGTCTCAAAGAATCTCGGCCGCTCTTGCAAGATCTTCGTCCCTTCCAGCGACGATTAAGGCATCTGATTCTTTCAGTACCGTATCCGGATCAGATGTAAACGACATTTTGTCCGAAAGCACATCGTGAATGGCTACAACCGTGATTCCAAAATTTTGCCGCAGAGCCAGGGCTCGTAGAGTTTTTCCATTCCAGATTGAGGGAACCCCCATTTCCTGTATGCTGAATCCGGTTCCGATGGAGACATAGTTCAACAATCCTGAGCCTGACATTCGTTTGCCGAGACTAAGTGCAGATTCACGCTCCGGGAAAATCGTTTCCGAAACACCCATTCGCTCCATCACTCGCGCATGATCGCGGGAAATCACTTTGACGTAAACTTCGCGAATCCCAAGGTCATGAAGAGCCATGGTCGTCAAGATGCTGGCAGTAATGTCGTCGCCAGTGCTGACGACCGCCGCGTCCGCCCCCTTGACTCCCAGGCGTTCCAGAGTCTGAGCGTTCTTGGCATCCCCGACCGCAGCTCGCGAAACGTATGGCGCGACGCGATCGACGGATTCCTCATTCATGTCAATGGCAATGACTTCATGACGCTGCGAAAACAGTGATTCTGCCACGCTGGAACCGAAGTTCCCTAAACCCACAATGACGAAACGTTTCATAGCTTACCCCACCACCACATCTTCGTAGGCATATCGAAAATCTTTGGCACCTGCTCGAGGCACCGTCAAAGCCGCTGCAAGAGTCAACAGGCCGACACGTCCAAAGAACATCAGCAGAATCGTGATCCATTTTCCCACCACTGACAGCTTGGCAGTGATGCCCATCGAGAGCCCAACGGTATTGAAGGCACTGATCGCTTCGAACATGCATTCCGTCAATACACTGCCATCCGGCTTAAGGCTTCCCTCAGACATTGTCAGCAGAAGAATTCCGCCCAACGAGACGGCCGCAGCAATCGTAAACAATCCCACGGCACGCGAGGATGTTTCTTCCGGAATGGATCGGTACCAAACCGTCGTTGCCTGCTGACCTCGAAGTCGCGACCACGCCAGAATCACCATGAGAGCCAGAGTGGTTGTCTTGATACCACCGGCTGTCGATCCCGGCGAACCGCCAACCGCCATCAGCAGCATCGTGACCAGGTTGGAGCTGTCTGCGGCCTGACCATAGTCGATGGAATTGAATCCCGCCGTACGACTGGTCACGCTCATCATCAAACCGTTGACGACTTTGTGATGAGCCGGAAGTTCCGAAAGAGTTCGATCCCATTCCAGAATAGTCAACGGAATCCAGCCCGCGATAAGCAACACGGCTGTCGTTGTGATGACAATACGACTTTGTAGCGACAAGCGATACGCTCGCTTTGCGCGTCGGGATCGCAGGGTCTGCAGCAGTTCTTCATGAGTCAGGAAGCCCAGACCACCAAGAACGACAAGACCACTGATTGTCAGCAGTATCATCGGAGCCTGCTGGAATCCCATTAAGTTGTCAGAGAACGTGGAAAACCCAGCATTACAGAAAGCACTGATCGAATGAAACACGGCAGGCCAGATGGCGCCCGTCCATCCCAGCGTCGGTAACCAGAACGCATAAAGTAGTGCAGCTCCGACGAATTCGAAGATCAACGTATACCGCACGATGTTCATCGTCACCTGACCGGCTGTCAGATGGAGTGCCGTATTGGGAGTGAATATGCAAAGCGATTCCTCACGCAGCGACAATCGTTTTCCAAGAGCTGCAATAATCAGGCTGGTGAACGTCAGGATTCCAAGTCCGCCCAACTGAATCAACAACAGCAAAACGACCTGACCTTCGAAACTAAGAAACTTTGCCGGATCCACCACAGCCAGCCCGGTCACGCAAACCGCACTGGTTGACATGAACAGGGCATCGACCCAGCCCAGCGGTTCACTGGTGCAGGTGCCGGGAATAAGCTTCAGCGCAGCTCCGCCAGCCGCGATCAGGAGCGCAAACGACGCAACGAACAACTGCGGAGGTGTGATCTTCTGCCAAATCGCCAGCCGGTTGCCCTGAGGTAACTCCCATCTCGTCCGCGCGCCGCGACGAATCATGTGTCACCACTGCTCATGTTCGTGTACTCTGTCGAGCGATCAACTGGTCCAGTTCGACTCGCAGTTTTGGCAAAATCTCGTCGTAGGGGAAGGCTCCGACACTTTCCTTACCTCGTTTGAGATTCACATGCGTCGGACCGCACCACAAGCCGAGATCCGCATCGTCCGTTTCGCCGGGCCCGTTCACTCGGCAACCCATCACGGCGATCGTAATCTTGTGAGATTCTGCATAACGAGTCATATCACGAACCTGCTCGGCCAATTCGATAAACGCTTCGTTCTCGACCCGTGAACAGCTCGGACAACTGATAATGTTCAGTGTTTTCAGGCCGTAGTCAACAAAGCTGCGAACTCGACCGGCTGCGATGTCGTCCAGGATCTTTCGACCAGCAGCGATCTCTTCCGCCTTGCGATTGTTGGCAACCGTGAGTGACACTCGGATCGTGTCACCAATGCCACGGCTGATGAGTTGCTCGAAGGCGATGCGAGTCTTGATAATTCCGTCCGGCGGCATACCGGCTTCGGTCACTCCCAGATGAAGCGGCACGTCGGGGCGCTTTTCGGCAAAACGGCGGTTGACTTCAATCACTTTCTGCGGATCCGAGTCCTTTAATGAGACGCAATAACGCTCGTATCCCAGTTCATCCAGCAGACTACAATGCTCCCATGCACTTTCCAGCATCGGCGAGATAGAATCGTGCTCATCGAACTTCGATTTCACATCAGGATCGACCGAGCCGCAGTTCACGCCGACGCGCATTGCACAGTCGTTGTCCTCCGCGACCTTGACAAGGTACCTCACTTTCTCCTGCCATGGCTTGGAGCGTTCGTGATGATATAAGTGGCCAGGGTTGTAGCGGATCTTGTCGACATGCGGAGCGATTACTTCGGCCAGTCGATAGTTCTCCTGCAGGTCCACCGACAGATTGCCTGTGACCTGCCGGCGTATTTCCATTAACGCTTCAGCTTCTTTTTGATTGTCGATGGCAACTCGGACCACGTCAGCGCCTGCGTTGACAAGATCATTGATCTGCCGCACGGTAGCGTCGATATCGGTCGTCTTTGTCGCCGTCATGCTTTGAATTGCAATCGGCGCGTCGCCGCCGATAGAGCGATCCCCCACAGCGATCTTGCGAGTCGGATTTCGGACTATTGTGAACTTTGTCTCAGTCATGACTGTGTTTCGTGAATCGGGTTCTGAGATGCAGCGATCTCAATCTGTTCCATGTACGCGGGATCGTAGTGTTTCGCGGGTGACATTTCCTTAACCCCGCAGAATTCGACCCTTGTTCACAGGGAAGTCTGCCAAAAATGGCCAAGTGCGTGTCGATCTGTCTCCTATCCGGCGGTGCTCCGGCTGTTGAAGTCCGGCAGAACAGAAGGTTTTGCTGTCACAGCGAAGTACACACCTCCATATTTGAGACAGATCCGGCTATGTGCGCTGCTTCAGCAGCTTCTGCGTCTGCCCCGTCCTGGCCGCTTCATAAATCGCCAGAATGATTTCCACGCTCTTGCGGCCTTCAGCACCATCAACGCGAGGCTTGCGGCCGGTGGTGACAGCTTCAACAAAGTCTTCCAGTTGCATCTGATGTCCCACGAAGGACATGGCCTTCGGATCAGACGCTCCTCCGGAAGTCGCTGACCCTGCACCGAACTTCACACGGATCTCAGCGTCCTCGGGATTCTCGTCGGCAAACTCCCATCGCAGGATCGAGTCCTGTTCCACGATCACGGTACCACGAGTGCCGTGAATCTCTGTCTTTTTCAGCAGCCCCGGCCAGGCAGCTGTGGTCGCTTCCATGACGCCGATTGCACCGTTCGCAAATTTCAGACAGGCCACGCCAACGTCTTCGACTTCGATGCGTTCATGAGCCAGCGTTCCGGTGAAACCAGCAATCTCAGCGATATCTCCCATCAGCCAACTCATCAGGTCAACGTTGTGAATCGCCTGATTCATATACGCACCGCCGCCATCCAGAGCCCAGGTCCCACGCCAGCCTCCGCCGTCGTAATACTCCTGAGTCCGCCACCACTTGACATACGTATCTGCCAGCGTGATGCGACCAAAACGGCCTCCGTCGATTGCGGCTTTCAAAGTCATATTAGCGGGACTGAATCGCGACGGAAAAATCGTGCAGAGCATCATACCGTGTTGCTCACACGCTTTGATAATGTCGTCGCACCGATCAAGAGTAATCTCAAGCGGCTTTTCAACAACGACATGTTTCCCCGCCGCTGCCGCCGCAATTGCAGGATCTCGATGAGCTCCGCTGGGCGTGCAGATCGTGACGATCCCTACTTCCGGGTCTGCGAGCAGTTCATCCAGCGTTGAATAGGACTTGCAGCCATACTCCGCCGCAAACGCGTTCGCCTTATCGACGTTTTGGTTGAAGCACGCGACAACTCGACCGCCCTTCATCGCCTGTATGGCCTTCGCATGAAAGTGAGCAATCATCCCCGTGCCAACAATTCCAAACCCTGTGCTCATTCTTTAATTCCGGTGAAGTGCGTGCGTATCCGCTTCTGAAGCTCCCAGTAATGGACGAATAATATCGTTGCTGCCAATAATCCACAAACTGCATCGGGACGCACTGCCGACTGCTGGGATAAGTCACATCTCTTACTTCTTTGCTGGATCCCCAAACACGTTTTCGCGTTCAAGCGGCAGTTGGAAGCCGTCGGAGATGCGAGTCATGTACAGGCCGCGACACAGCCACCAGAATGTGGACATGGCCTTTGCTGGCCCGAGATCCTTTTCGAGTGTGTGATAGTCGTCCGCAGTCAGAGTCCACGGAGCTTTGCTGAGCTTTCTGGCGTACGCATAGGCTCGTTGTTCTTCAGGCGGAAACGTGGACCAGTCATCACTTGCGAGTTTGCGAGTTCGATCGGCGACACCTTCCTTATCCAGCCCGGCCACTTCCAGCAGCATCTCGCAATGCCCCATGCAGTAGTTGCATTCAATCGCGCGAGTCTGAATCCAGAAGAGGCTCTCTTCGAAGACTCGGTCGCCGGGCAGTTCGGCCCACATCGTGCGAGTCGCAATGCTCCATGGAATTTGCAACTCGGCCGCATAACCGTACGTCATCAGGCTCCAGACGATTCGCGTCGGACGAGCAGACATCGCTGGCGGAAGTTTTCCTTTCACCTGGTCCCATGACGGTATTGGTAATCGCGGCTTGCGATTTCGCTGAGACTCCAGGCGAGACTGTAATTCCTCAAACGATACGGCGGCCCAGTCGCCGTCGTTGCTGATGAGATCTTTTCCAGTCGTTTGCAGCGAAGGCAGTTCTCCCTGTGGAGGCATCAGCGATGCCATCTGCAGCGCACCTTCGACGAATTCCACATCAAGAGGAGCCAGGGGACCGTCGGCTTCCATCGGCAGACTCAGACCGAGCACAATCCGATCCTGGAAGTTTCCATACGCGGCCAACAGAACCATCGAAGCCACCTGGGTGTCGCCAAACTGAGTTTGCAATTCCGCGAATAGTTCATCAGAGATCATCGGTGCCGCAACGGTCAGCAGGCGAGCGAACTCCAGCGGCTTGCGATCGGCTTCCGGCCACACTGCTGGATCTGCCGCAAGAGCCGTGATGTCGGCATCGGTCGCCCCGGCTCGCTTCAGGTCGGCGATGGCGCAGGCTTTTGAGTACTCACAGTGATTCGCATCGGCGATCACCCATCGCATTTTCGCTCGCAGGATGGGATCGACCGGGCTTTTTGCGCGATGAGCAAAATCCAGTTCCAGCATCGCGGCGGCAGTTCGAGGTAAATGAGTCGCGACGGCTCGAGCCCACGATGGCAGCGGCTGGCCAGAACCAGAAATCGCCTTCGGAAGCAGCTTCCAGGCTTCTGCGTCATCGGGGATGGCTACGGCTGCTTTTGTGCTTGTCTCTTCCAGCGTCAACATCAGTAGCGCCTGTTCCATTTCTTCGGGTTTGAATCCAAATGGCCCACGACCACTTTTGTACGCGACTCGTCCGTTCGTGTCGATGACATAAAGCCGAGCCGGCATGCCGCTGTAGGCATTGCCAACAGTGTCGTTGATGTCATCGATCAGCAGCGGCATCGAAGGATTCAATTTCGCCGCACATTGTTCGGCCACCGTTTGACGCTCTTCGAAGGTCGTTGGCTGAACAACCGAGACGCCTACTTTGTCGTTCGACTTCATCGCCCATCCGTCGGTGGGATGAGCTTCGCGAACGTAGATCATCAGGAAGTCGGCGTTGTCTTTCTGACGTTCTCGCACGGCTTCGACGGCCGGATAGGTGGACCGAAACGGACCGCAGGTGAAGTTGCCAAACACCAAAACCATCGGCTTCTTGCCAATTCGATCTGATAGTCGAATCGGTTCACCGCCGCCCAACGGACGCAGCTCAAAATCAGGAGCCACTTCATCAATGTTCGGACCTTCCTGCAGCGAACCAATCTCTCCGGCCATCAGTCCTTTGATCAAAGTCTCCTTGCTCGGCATGTCGCCCGGCGAGAACCCGCTGCCCGGCGGTATGAGAGCATCGCGAAGCTGCTCTGAGCGAATCGTGTCGCCGTCCCCCGCAATTTTCTCGAAGAATTTCTGCCATTCGTCGGCTGTCAGTTTTCCATCTCCGCTGGGATCGATGCGGCGAAACATCCGACCAATCATGTACGATTGTCGAACCCAGGGATTGCTGTCAGACCAGTCCAGGTCGGAGCCGGAAATGCTGTCGTCACGATCTCGGTCGAGCGACTTGAAGATCGCTGGATCGCCCTGAAACTTATCCTTCGGCAACGATTCGTCCTCAGCAACGCCATTTTGTTTGGCGAGCCATTTCCACGAGAACCGACTCATCGCCGGACCAAACCAGCCGTTCGTTCCATCCAACTGCCCATCGCGAGCGATCACCAGATACATCGCCACGGCTTCAGGGATCCTCTTGCCCTCGTACGCCGTTTCAATCTGCTCCGGAGTGTACTTCAGCAATTCCGGCCCGGGAGCAGGCGGAGATTCTGGAGCGGCTGGTTCCTGAGCAGTCGTAATGCTCGAGATCGAAAATGAAATCGCTGTGAGTATTGGAATCCAGCCCGCCATGTCAGCATCTCCATTGGCTTTTCGAAACGATAAAACGGGGTATTCTGGAATGAGTATTACGGAGCATAACCGAATGAAGAACACGCGACAGTGCAGGCGAGAACCCGCCGAGCTATTTCTCCAGTTGCAGCCCTGCAGCCTCCGTCACGCGGTCAAAATAGGCGCAGCTTGCGACATGGTTTATTGTCTGGACGACCTGCGCTGGGCTGTTCAGCTTCAGGGCTAAAGCGGCGTCTTCGTCGGTGAGTGCGATGGGTGACGCGGCCAAGTGCTGGGCGAAGTTGAACATGGCTTGATCTGAGTCACTGAAGATTCTTCGATCGCCATCCAGTGCAAAGATCTGGTCTTCGTTCTGCCCAAGTAACATCAGTTTCTTATGAGCCTGACCGAGCGCATACCACGCGCGATCCTGACGAGCAATAATCCAGTTGAGCTGAGTTTTCTGAAGTTCGGTCAATTCGCCAGTTTGTTTTTCGCGAGACACGAGGCTTGGGAGGCGGCCGCGGCCTTCGTTCGGGAAGTTGCCGATCAGCCGAATCCATCCTGTCACGGGGGCATCCTGTCCGGATTCCTTCAACCATGCTGCTGTTGTCGCCTCATCGACCAGCGGCAGTCTTGGTATTCGTTCGGCGGCTGCAGCGAGTCGTGCCTTTACTTCGTCGCGACTCTCAAGTTCCGGGCGGGTGCTGAAACCGAGGCCGCTCGGCTTTCCATTGAAGATCTCCAGCGGAGCGACGATGGAGATCCTGCCCTGGAATGCTTCCGAAGTGGGAGTCCTGAAATTGTCAGCATGCTCCGCCGTCGATGGCGCTGCCGAGCCACCACGTCCGGTAAACGTGTTGCCCGCAGACTGAGGAATGCCAGTGCCTTCTTTCCATCGATTGATGGCATTGTTGCCAGACACTGACATTGTCATTTCGACTACCTGTAATGGCGTGTAGTGCTGCTTGATTCTGTTGATCTCTGCTTCCGTCAACCGGTGCGGTTCGTAGGTCAACAATCGAGCGTAGGCGAAAGCCGCTTGTTCTTGTTTGCTGTAGGCGGACCAGTCGGCGTCGAGTGCCGCGATGGCATCATCCTTCATGCCAGTGGCCGACAGTTTCCACTCCTGATGACCAAGGCAGTACTGACAGTTGTTCGTTCGAGAAACGATCCAAAACAGCATTGTCTTGAACTGATAGGTCAACGTCATGTTTTCGTCGGCATTGCGTGTGAAGTCCATTCGCGGAGCATTGGCAGGGGCTGGGGTTGCCGGCGTAACCGCAGGGCGAGGCCGGGATGAGCCGAAGATGGTTCCTTCTGTGGCGGGAATATAGTTGTATCGCAGGCGAGCTTCGTAGTTGGAGTGGCGTTCGCCCAGCACTTCCTTCTCTTTGTCGGTCAGTTCCGGAAGCGGTATCCGATAGGGACGCTTCTTCATGTCTTCCAGTAACTCCTTCATCTCAGGACGAGTTGCCGGGATGGGTCGCGGAGTCTTTACTGGAGAATCGGCATTACAGGCAGCGGCTACGGCAACAGCAAGTACGAGACACACACAACTTCGTTTGAGGGACATCAGGTTATTTTTTCTGTTCAAAGGGGGGTTTGAATTGTCAGGGCAGAAAGCCGCAGATCTCTACTCTCTACTGTGGGAAGATTGTAATGACAGGCGTTGTGCCGACGATGTAGGTCACCTCCGATGCAGAAGTGTCAAACTTTCGCTGCACGCAGATGTGAAGGTTGGAGCCGTCGGACGTCTCTTCGTTTGGCTTGATCTCAAACGACACCAGTTTCTGACCTTTATTCCAGGCGGTGTCGCCGACAACGATTTCGGGTTGGAGTTCTTTGGGAGTCTTTCCATCCACCCAGGCCTGCATCGCCTTTTGAACTGAGGAACGAGCGAGTTCCTTATCGAGCATATGGCTCGGCGTTTCCTCCGAACAACCGACAAGGGCCATGACGAGTAATAAACCAAGTACGCCGCAATGCGACAGGTGGCCGGAGAGCATTTTCAAATTCCCTTGGAGCAGTGAGAAACAAGCGTCCGACGGGGCAGCAGGGTGCCGCCGGCAGACGCCATTGTGCATTGAAAGGACGCCACAATTTGGACGAGTCGTTTGGGCTCAGAAAGGGGGGCCAGACACCAATAATGCGCGGCACGCTTCGGGCCATTCAGCTATTGGTTCCTGAACCCTTTCTGAGTCCTAACAGTGCACTAGAACTCGCCGAGCACTTCTCCTCCGTCGATGCTTCCCAGACTTCGCCATGTTGTGATGTCCAGATTTTCAGAAATGAACCGGACAGAGCCGTCGCACAGAAGGATCTGAACACCGCCTATGTGTTGGCTGTTGGACGTCGTCGCGATGCGTCCCGGAGGAAACATGCATGAACGTCCATTTGGTGGCAGCACATGGTTGAACTGATTGGTCGAATGGTACTGCTGCAGCCAAGGACCGCCGACGTTGGAGTAACCCTGCTTCGACAAGTCGGTGACATCAACGGCGTTGCATTGAGTTGTTGCTTCTGCTGCGGTCGTCGGATACGTTCCCGGTTGGAATGTGTCCGTCTTCGGTGAAGAAATTCCGTTGCTGCCATCGCTGGTCAGCTTCTCAGCCATTGCTGATGTGTTGCTCAGACCGTCCGTGATGTCGTTGAAGCGGAACTTCCTGGAGTGGAAAATGATTCCGTTAGCAGCAGGCTGCCCGGTGGCTCCAGAGGAGTACATCACAATCCCCGAACCCGCGTTCCAGTAATAGTTGTTGCGTCCACCGATGGATGCGGGCAGCTTTGTTGGATCAGATGGGCAGCGAAACCCCTGCAATTCTGTGTTCCTCGCCAAGTCGTTGTTGACATGGTTGTACGGGACATTGAAATCCACCAGTCGGTACAAGTTGTCCTGCTCAATGTAAGGTAGCAGGCGAGCAT
The DNA here is from genome assembly GCA_031424595.1 of Planctomycetota bacterium. Classification (GTDB taxonomy): domain Bacteria; phylum Planctomycetota; class Planctomycetia; order Planctomycetales; family Planctomycetaceae; genus SXXK01. The sequence continues at coordinate 60,820 of JANPHT010000007.1, read as the reverse complement.
GTGCTGAAATGGGAGTTGAAGTACCGTTGACATCGGCGATTGGAATACATCCATGGGTATCGTGGTAGTTATGGATCGCGAGGCCCAACTGTTTGAGGTTGTTTTTGCACTGAGTCCTGCGCGCAGCTTCTCGAGCCTGCTGAACTGCTGGCAGCAGCAGGGCGATCAGGATGGCAATGATGGCGATCACGACGAGCAGTTCAATGAGAGTGAAGCCTTTTGGCTTCCGGTTTAGACTTTTCATGAGACTTTCTTTCAGCGCAAAATGATGGGAAAAAGATTATCAGCAAATAGAACACCCGGCGCGATTGCGGCGGGAAGAGAAAAGATCAGGATCGAGTGTTCGCAAGGTGTGCGAAGCAAATCGCGAAGCGGGGCCAAAGAATTGGGCAAATGTTGACACGTCGCGTCGAGCAGAAAGGCAGCAAAGATGCTGGCTCAGCGGAGATCACCAGGGTGCTGTAACGGATTCAGGGGATTCATGAAAACCGGCAACAAAAAGTCGCAACGGCAGAGCAGGAATCAGCACGATTCGGTTGAGGCAGAATCCCATACAATACGGGCGATCAGCGCACGACGTTTCGTTCGCGAAACGAACGATGGCTAGACTGCTGGCGGACGGAAAATCAACGAGGGCTCAAAGCACGCGCCTCGCTCGGACTGGGGGATCTCAATGCCCCTCGGAGTCTCACTGGATTGAACCAGCATTTCCAGGATCGCCGCAGGATCGAAACTTTGAATCAGGTTTGAAGGAACGGCTGGCACGGGGGCCAGCGGAAGCGGACTACTGGAACAATTAGGCCCGCTACAACGGCGGACCGGGAACTCAAGAGGACCTGCGTCAGCTTGAAGTTCATGAGCCTGAACGCCATTCAGCGAGTCCATTGGCCTGAAATGACCGCTGACGGGCTTGCCATTCCTAAACAAATAGTTGCCGCAGGAAGCAGAAGCAGACTGCATCCAGGAAAGGGCTACCAATAACGCCCCAATGACCCCGATCATCTTACGCAAAGATATCGCAGAGCCGTTTCTCGGCTTTGATCTTCTTGCTGTAGGGATGAGCAAAGACATGCAAATCTGTTTATTCAAAATGGCTGATGACATTTGGAACAGAGCGAATCCGCACTCCGCAAGTTTCGCGGAAATGGAGAAACACGACAGCAGAGAGTACGTTTCTGTTGTCGGAATATGCCAGCACAATCCAGCAGATTTTCCGAACAGGCTGGATTTCATTCGTTAACTCATTGACGACCATGAGGCCCAAAGACAACAAGGCTCGACCGTCTGCTGAACGGGTCGAGCCCTGGGATTTCGAATAAGCGATGAGGCAAAGGCGTGCCGTATGCCAAAAGTCGCAGCTCAGCATCACCTTCTGAGAACCTAGTTCACAGATTTTCCATCAAAAGCTGATGATGAATCGGAAGTCTTGGTTGCCTTTGCTCCTGTGGTCGGAGCCTTCTTGCCGCCAGGAACTGGAACTCGATTGGCAGCGGTCGGGTTGGTCGGAACAGCTCGACCACTGTCGCTGCCTTCAGCGACCTGCTGGTCAGCCTGATCAGCTTTTGGAGTCCAGTTAGTCACGGCCCAGGTTGGATATTCATCAGCAACGCTGGCAGCGAGATCCTGCAGTAATTCCATCATTTTCTTGTTGTTCATGTCGCGGTTTGCGACAACTCGCTGCATCACGAATCGCTTGTTGGTCGGGATGTAGGCAAAGAACTTGCCTTCACCGAGACGATCATTAGCCGCCAGCAGTCGAAGCAGAGCCGTGCGAGGTACTTCGCTGGAAGTGGTTGGAATCTGGTCTAACCAGGCCATGACCCACATGGACTGACCGTTGCGGCTGAGGACTGCCGACATCGAGAACTTCCACTCTTCGCCGCGATAGCTTGTCTTGAAGGCGAAGTCGTATCGTTGCTCCGTTTTTGTCGGCTTCAAACCAACAGCCGCGAGCATTTCGCCAAGTTCAGATTCTGAGACCTGGCCTGGCAGTGGAGCTGGCTGAACTTCTGGAGCGTCCACCTTTCCTTTACCCTGCTTTGTTTCCTGAGCAGACACCATCGACGCACTGCCAAGCAACAGCAGTGCTGGCAGCAGTACAGCACTCAACGCTTTCATCGCTCACTCCCTTGAATCGATTCGGCAGAACCTGCCGGTTTACTCCGCTTCCAGCTCTGCGAGGTACTTGAGGCAGATCTGGGACCACGTTTCAAATTCATCTATTTGACGCACCAATTCTGACGGAGGTGCGAATCCTGCGTTTATCATCGACTTTTCACGGGGCCGAACTTTGGGATACTCCAAATCGAAAACATGAACGATTCCGAGGTGAACTTTTCCGACTTCGGTTTCATCGTCGTTGATCAGGCCCACGCATTCCTCCGCCCAGCCACTCTCAATGTTCACTTCTTCCTCAATTTCGCGCCGCATTCCCTCTAAATAAGGGGAAAGGTGGCTATTGAGGTCCAGTGTCGAGACGTGCCCGCCGACCCCGACCGACCGCTTGGCGTGTAAGCGAGCTTCTCCTTGAGCCGTTCCTCGCTGATAGTAAAAAACCTCACCGTTGCAGCGAAACACGCAATACGGGATCAACTGCTTGAATGTTGGATCCTGTTCCATTTCCGGGCGAGGCCGATAGCTGGCGTGCTGGGGATCCAGAATCACTTCAAGGTAGCGATCAATGTCGTCGCAAAAACCCTGAAAGTGACCGACCTTATGGAAGACGGGCGTTGGGATAACTAAGACGTGTTCGACGGTCATGGGAAGAATCGGGAGGTTAAGGGAAAATATTTGGAGAATTCAGGCTTTAGGTACTCATCAAAGAACGCACAGCGGCGCCGATATCAGGCTGTCGCATCAGGGATTCACCGACCAGCACAGCACCGATGCCTTCATTACGTAGCCGTAGGATATCTGCATGACTACTGATCCCGCTTTCACTGACGAGCAGAACGTCATCGGGAATGTGTTGCTTCACTCGAAACGTGTGCTCCAGCGACGTGACGAAGGTCCGTAAATCACGATTGTTGACACCCAGTAGTCTGGTGCCGGTCGCAAGCACTCGCGGCACGTTGTCAAAATCGTAAAGCTCAATCAAAACATCCATGCCAAGACTGCGAGCGTACCCGTAAAGATCATGCAATTGGGCATCATCCAGGCATTCGGCGATCAGCAAAACGCAGTCAGCTCCGGCCACACGAGCTTCCGCGATCTGATAACGGTCAATGATGAACTCTTTGCGCATCACCGGGATGCGAACGATTTGACGAATGTCTCGCAGATAATCGAGGTGTCCCTGGAAAAAATGTTCGTCGGTCAGAACGCTCAAGCAAGTGGCCCCCGCAACTTCATACTGCCGAGCGATGGCAACGGGATCAAAATCAGGCCGAATTAGTCCGGCCGAAGGTGATGCCTTCTTCACCTCCGCGATCAGACCGGGGCGGCTGGCAGCCTGCAAGGCCGCAAGAAATCCTCGTATTGGCGGCGCAGCGGCCAGCCCGGCCGTGAGCGTTTCCAGGGATACTCGATCCCGCGCAGCGGCAACTTCCCGGTGCTTCTGTTCGAGGATTTCATCAAGAATGGTCGACAAGGCTTGTGCTCCGCGTTCTGATACTCCGGCGGGATGGTATTGACCGTCCGAATGCGGGTCGAGGGTTTGAAGAAAATTGATCTGCCGTACACCCGCTGGCAACTTACGCTCCGAAGATTGGTCGCTTCATGTTCTTGTTACTATGGGACATTTCGGTCCTGGCACAGGTAAGTCCCGCTGTGGAGAAAGTCACAGCCGGGCAGATGTTGTCGGGCCTGCTTGTGCTGTCAGTAATGGCGTCCAGTCTGGCGATGATCGTCGTTTGGGTAACTCGCATGGGACAAACGGGCCACGCATTGCCCGCCGCTCAGCGCGGCATTCTACGAGTGCCAGTGCCGATGACAATCGTCGCGATAGGCCTTTCTCTGCTGATGCTGCTGCTCGCCGCGATGGTCTCATTGCAGGATCCAGAGGCTTCGCTTGTTGGAGCAGCTCCCATGGCCCTGGCCCCTGAAGAGGGCGAGACTGCGAAAAACGATTCGACGAAGTCGCCACCGCCGACAAAAGTACCGTCAGCAATCGCCGGGACCAGGACTTCGGAAGATAAGACCGCAACTGCAGAGCAAAAAACAGAAATTGATCAGTCGGCAACGCCTTCTTTACCAGGTTCCACTCCGGGCATGACGCCCGACGATATGACATCAGCGTTAGTCCAGACGGTGATCATGGACGTCTTTTTGTTTCTGACTTTTGGCATCGTGGTCTTTGTGTCAAGCAGTTTTGGTCGTGTCCGCCTCAAGGAAATGGTTTCAAGAGTCTGGCAGAAGTCTCAACCGATAACCGAGAATTCAATTTGGCCTGATCTGGACGACACCAGTGCGTTGCCGGAATCATTGCAGTACACCAAGCCTGATCAATCGGTGTCGGTGGAGCTCCCGCAGGGGTTGTCAGCGGCCGAGCAGGAGCCTGTATCACTGTCTCGGGAGCGAGCACTTATTCCGGATGTAGGTTCCGATGTTTCGGTATCCTCTGAACCCGACGAAGCCTTTTCGTTTCGAACCGAATTGAGATACGCCGGGGAGGTGTTCCTGGCTGCCTATCTTCCTACCGCAATTCTGCGAGTGATCGTGGTGCTTTTGACGATTGGAATTGTAGGGCAAGACCCGGGGCAGCATCCGTTTCTTGAGATGATGGATGCCGGTGTCGGTGTCGGAATCATTGCTTTGATTCTGTTGACGGCCGTTTTTCTCGCTCCGGTTGTTGAAGAGTTGCAATTTCGCGTTGTGATCCTTGGGGGCATCGCTCAGATGGGCAGTCCGATGTTGGCGTTGAGCGTTTCTTCGATGCTTTTCGCATTTGCACATGGCTTTCCTGATTCCTTGGCGCTGATGCCGTTGGCATTCGCACTAGGATACACCTACATTCGTCGTCGAAGTTACATCGCGGTGATGATGGTTCATTTTCTGTTCAACGGGTTTAACATGGTGCTTGCTCTATTGTCGATGCTGTAGGCCGTTCTGCACGCTCGATTTGCTAAAGTCCGCCATCAATGGACTGTTCAGGATCTCTCACCGAAACAATTCTGCCATGACCTCGTCATTTCCTTCTGTTGAAGACCAGCTTCGTATCATCACCCGCGGCATCGAAAAGATCGTGCCTCAGGATGAGTTGCGAAAGAAGCTGCAGCACAGCAAAGATTCGGGCACACCGCTACGGATCAAATACGGCATCGACCCGACTGGAATCGACGTGCATCTTGGCCACACCGTGCCATTACGAAAAATGCGTCAATTTCAGGATCTGGGACATCAGGCCGTCATTATCATCGGGAATTATACGGCCCTCGTTGGAGATCCAAGTGGACGTGATGAAGCGCGCAGCAAACGACTGACCGAAGCTGAGGTCGAAACTAACGCAAAGACATATCTTGAACAAGTCGGCAAAGTCGTCGATATGTCGCGCGCAGAAGTGCATCGCAACGGAGACTGGTTCAGCAAGATGTCATTTGCACATGTGCTGTCACTGTGTGGTCGAGTTACTGTGGCTCAGTTGTTGACTCGCGAGGATTTTGCCAAACGTTACCGCGAAGAAAAACCAATTTTTCTGCATGAGTGCCTTTATCCGGTGATGCAGGCCTGGGACAGTGTTGAAATTAAGTCTGATGTTGAACTGGGCGGAACAGAGCAACTTTATAGTTTCATGCTGGCACGCGATCTGCAGGCTCAGGAAAGTCTGAATCAGCAAATTGCGGTGATGTCGCCCATTCTTGTTGGACTCGACGGCATTCGACGCATGGGCAAGAGCCTTGGTAATTACATCGGCATCAGCGAATCGCCGTACGAAATGATGAAAAAATTTATGCAACTGCCGGACGGCGTGATGAAGATGTACTACGAGTTGCTGACCGAAGTCCAACTCGTTGAAGTCGATCGACTGCTTGCCGGACACCTGAAAGAGGCCAAGGTCACGCTCGCGAAAATCGTCATCGCTCAATATCACTCAGACGCGGATGGCGATGCAGCGGCGGCTCGTTGGCAGGCCGAAATCGGTGGTGAGGCCTTGCCGACTGATATCCCGGAAGTCACGCTGGATTCCTCACTCCTTTCAAGCGGTGTGATCACGGCGGTCAAACTTTTGACTTCACTGAACCTGTGCCCCAGCGGCGGAGAAGCCAAACGATTGATCCTGGGCGGTGGCGCCAAGCTGGGAGACGACAAGGTGACGATCACATCCCAGGATCAACAAATAGCAGTGACAGAGGGTCTGCTTGTCTGGGCTGGCAAAAAGAAATACTGCCGAGTCAAACTAACTTGAACCCCTTCTCCAGGTCGATCTGAGAGTTTGTGCAATCGGCTGATTCGGGGTCTCTATGTTCGTCCACCAACACTCTCTGCGACATCTGCTCCGTCCAGAACATTATTGCTCAGAGCAACACTACGAACTGGAGCTTGAGACGCTTTTCCGTCCGGCCTGGCATTTTATTGCATCAAAGTCTGAAATACCGCGAGATGGAGATTTTCTGACTCTTGAGTTGCTGGGACGGCCGTTGCTGGTTCGAAATTCCGGCGGACAATTCCTCGCCTATGAAAACATCTGCTCCCATCGCCATTGTCTGCTGACGGATGCCGCCTCAGGTAATCAGCCGAAGCTGAGATGCCAGTACCACGGCTGGGAGTATGACGATACAGGATGTACGGCAAAGATCCCTGAAGCCAGGTGCTTTCGACCGTGGGATCGTGAGAACTCCCGACTGACCATGTTTCGACTGGAAACATGCGGCGATCTTGTGTTCGTATCACTCAATCCGGAAGTCCCTTCCTTGCGAGATTGGTTAGATCCATTCTTCGAAGAAACGGAACAATCGTTTTCCTCGCCTGTCTGGAAAATGACCCACGTCTGGGAGTACGATTGCGAATCCAACTGGAAGGTACCGGTTGAAAACACTCTGGAGTCGTATCATGTGACAGCATTGCACCAAAAGTTTTTTGGGAACAGTCTGCCACCAGAACAGAACTTCGAGCATCTGCTGGAGTCTCGTTACACCGGTCTGAATTTTGATGCCATGTCTCGGATGGAGAATTTTCAGGCAAAGCTGAATCAATGGCTGGGCGGTACTCCTGGATTCAAATACCTTCATCGCCATATCCATCCCAACACTGTGCTGGTCTCCACAGACACGATCAATTACGCCCTGATGTATCTGCCCATTTCTCCTCGGACAGTGAAGATTCGAATGCGTTTCTTTGCTGTTCGAGGGACACGACGAGGCCCCATAGCAGGTCTCGCTTCGTGGTTTGCCTGGCGATTTGCCAAGGCAAAAACTCTGCAAGTGCACAACGAAGATCGCAACGTGTATGCATCTCAGCAGCGAGGGTTGGAACGCAGTCGTCATCCGGGCGTCATTGGGTCTCGTGAAGAGCGGATCTATAGCTTCCAGAAGTACATACTTGATTCACTCGGACTACCTCTGACACCTGATCCGGCGAAGCAGGACAGCGAGAAAACTCAATGAACTTGCCCTCGGGAGTTTTTCGGTATCTACTGATTGCTCAGACCGCTATCCCGGTCATCTTTAATGTTGCGATCCCGCTCGTGCTGGGCTGGTTGACGTTTCGAAACCAGCCGGCTGTTGTCACCTGGGCGCTGGACAAAGGGGCGGTCGCCGATTTTATCGGAACCTGCTATTTGCTTCCTGCGATCACATGCCTGATTGCCACACCTATCGTTCATCGACATGTGGCCAGCGGTGTGGTCCCTCCAGTCCCTGTTGAAGTTGTTCCCAGGTTGCTGCTGTTCTATCGTGGTGGTCTCATCTGGCGTGCTACAAAATGGGGCCTGTCCGGGCTGACGCTGCTTACCTTGCCAGTGCTGGGCACCTGCATGCTGCTTGCCGGCGACGCCATTCCAACAACGCTGTTTCTGATTGTGAAAGTGCTTTTCGCCGTGCTACTTGGTTGCGTTGTTACGCCCCTCATCTCACTCGTCGCTTTGACAGACGAACAACCCCGCGAGTAGATTTGGACACATCCGGACTGAGTGTACTCACTGGTCCTGAGCGTAGGCCGCGATGAATTCTGGCCCCTGGCATGCGAGATCGTCTGGAAGTCGGCATCGTCTGGAAGCCTGCATCGTCCAAAGCGGCAACGTCGCCTTCTGCAGCAGCAATACCTGATGCTGGCAAGTTTGGCCTGAAGACAACGGTCAGCCGGCAACGTGTTATAAGCCGTTGTTCGATGTTGACCCGGTATGCAAGACAGCCGACCATCGATGACTCAGCACGACATGGCGTCTGCACAAATAACGGCACCGTTTTCACCTGCAGCTCCACTGACTGTGCTCACGGCCTTCGAGGCGGTGACTATGTCGTCGAACAAATCACCGGCAGTGTGGCGTCAAGATCAGCGCCGTAGGATAAGGCCATCGGGCGCGCTCCATCCAGCCGGTGCTATGTTGTAAGCCCCAACTCGGCGGCAATTGGCTGCAACGCTGCGATCACGAAGGCGATGTGTTCATCGAGATCAACACCCAGATCAGCGGCTCCACGAACGATGTCGTCACGATTGACAGCTGCGGCGAAGGACACTTGTCTCATCTTCTTTCGCACACTCCTGGGTTCCATCCCCTCAAGACGTCCGGGTCGCATCAGAGCACATGCGACGAGGAATCCACAGAGCTCGTCGCAAGCGTAAAGCGTTTTGTCTAAGCGAGAAACACGAGGACAATCGGTGAGATAATCTGCATGGGATTTGATGGCGTAGATCACATCGTTGGGATAACCGTGCTCCTTCAGGATCTCAGCGCCCTGCAGAGGATGGTCGGGCGGATCTGGCCAGCGTTCGTAGTCAAAATCATGCATCAATCCGACAGTGGCCCACTTATCAGCATCTTCACCAAACTTGATCGCGTAAGCTCGCACTGCGGCCTCCACCGCCAGCATGTGACGGAAGAGGCTTTCACTCTGGGTGTATTGGTGAAGTAGTCTTAAATCATCCTGCCGTGACATGAGCGGACCTTGCAGAGACCTCAGCTGACATTTCAAAAAGCGTAGCATAGTCACTAGCGATAGAGACGTCTCGCTCCGCCCAGTCGAACTCCCCTGGATAGCCCCACATCGACGCAAACCGGCGTCGCTATTCTTCATCGCGGTTGCGAGACTCAGAAAACAGTCAGATGCGGCAGTCAATCCGGCAAAAGCTTTTTCGACGGACAGCGTTTCTGCAAGGTGGAATCCGTCGCAGCAGAGCGACAGGTTTGCTTCACTCCGGCGGAATCGGGCTGCCGTGCGGATCGATAACGGGTGCCAGAGTTTCCTGCTGGAGCCGATCCCGCATGTCACGGCCTGTAAAATGCTCAAGTTTTTCAGCCTGACCGTGAATACGATCTACTGCCACGCCGGCCTCTGAAACAAGGTATTGCTCCCACAAGCGATGGGATCGAACCAACTCGGCCCCAAGCCGCCGTCCGGATTCTGTCAGCCGAAAACTCTCTTCGTCGGCAATCACATGGCCACGCCAGGCATGTTGCTTCATCAGCAGCGAAGTGAGCCAGGCACTGGAAAAAAGCACTGATTGCAACTGGGAGATTGACACTGTGCATCCGGATTGACGCTCTTCCATTCGATATAAGAGCGCAATCAGGTCTTCCGACAGGATTCTCAACGCCAGTCTTTGCCGACGCACGATTCGCACCAGAACGCCCTGTCGAGGTGCGAGTAACGAGGCGACGAAGAACACGCATCCTGCACACAAGGCCATCATGCCCGATGTGCTGGCACTTCGAAAACCAAACCAGGTGGGGACCACAAGTGCCGAAATATGTCCGAGGATTGCCGACGTCGCCGCGACGATTGCACTGATCAGAATCATCACATGCAGTCGTTGCGTCAGCAGGAACGCTGTGGCTGGCGGCACGACAAACATGGCCACAACGAGTATGTTACCCACGGATTCGAAGCTGGCGACAGCAGTCACTGCGACGATCACCATCAGCAGATAATGCATCAGCCGGGCACTGACTCCAACCGAAGTTGATAACGAAGGATCGAAGGCGCTCAGCTTTAGTTCTTTGAAGAAGACCAGAACAAGCAGCGAGTTAACGATCGTCACAGCACTCAGCACCACGACAACTCGCGGGATATGCCAGCCTGCGAGTCTCACGGTGTCCAGAGGCGTCATTTCGATCGCGCCGTAAAGGACGCAACCGGGGTCGAGGTCCACATGATCAGCAGCCTGGACAATCATCACCAATCCCAGCGCGAAGAGCGTCGTAAAGACAACGCCCATGGAGGCCCCTTCATCGACATCTCCGAAGTTCCGAATCCATTCTGTGAATAACGCCGTCAGAATCCCCACAACCACCGCACCCAAAAACATCGGGACACTCGATCGGCTTTCGCTGAGAAGAAATGCAACGGCCAGACCCGGAAGAATCGCATGGCTGATTGCATCACCGAGCAGACTCATGCGACGCAGCAGCAGGAAGTTGCCCGGTAACGATGCCGCGATGGCGCACAAGGCTCCAGCGAGTACAATCCAGCCGTCGTAATTCCACGACCAGTTCGCAAGGCCACTCATGGCAAGCCTCCCGGCTGATCGATCGGATGCGGGCTCGGCGCGACACCTCTGGCTTCCAGGTTCTGACGCAGCAGTCTTTCCAGTTGCGAGATCAACTCCGGCTCCAGCACATGCTCAATCGCATCTGCACTCTGATCGACTCGCCCTGGAGCGACGTCCGCATGTGTGATCAAATACAGTTCCCATAAGCGATGTTCATGCACAAGACGTGATGCTTCCGCCGTGCCGGACTCTGTCAGCGACAAACTCGCGTCGTCGTTGCGAATCAGAAAACCAGTTCGGCGGCAGCGTTCGATTTCCCGCAGCAACCGCCATGAAGACCAACTGCGAAGAGCCAGCAATTCTGCAAACGGAATCCCACTTCCAGGTGCTCGTGTCTCCAGCAATTCGTAAAGCCCGCGCAGCAGGTGCTGATGGTCCACGCTACGATTGAGTTCGTACCGTCGAATCGCTCGCACAACAACGCCCCGAGCGGTCCCGAGCAACATGCTGACAAAGAACAGACTGCTGCAGACCAGCACAATCATTGCCCCAGATGGCAGGTTTGGGAAAACGGCGCTCATCGCTGAACCCAGCAGCCCGCCCGCGCCGCCAATGGCAGCGGAGATGAGCGTCATTCGTTTCAGATCCTGCGTCCAGAATCGTGCAGAGGCAGCAGGAATGACCAGCAGGGCGATCATTAGTACAAGCCCCACCGCCTGCAGGCCAATGATCGTAACGATCACGACCAGGGCCATCAGCACCAGGTCGAGCAGCACGACAGGATAGCCACGCGAGCCTGCAAATCCTTCATCAAAGCACAGCAGAGTCAACTCTTTGAACAGTAGTCCAATGATGATCACAGATAACAATCCGGACCAGGCAATCAACTCCGCATCTGAGGCAATCATAGACGCCGTCTTGCCGTAGATGAACGACTCCAGTCCTGCGGCGTGTCCGTTGGGTAGTTGTTGAATCAGCGTGAGAATAGCGATGCCCGCCCCAAAGAACACACTCAGCACGATCCCCAGAGCGGCATCCTCTTTCAGACGCGTCAGGTTCCGAACATAAAGGATCGAAGCCACTCCGGCGATGCCGCTGAGTGCCGCGCCGGTGAGTAGCACCGGCAAAGATTTTCCCTCAAGTCCGAGCCACGGTGCCATCAGAAAAGCGAGTCCAACGCCAGGCAGCGTTGCATGGCTGAGTGCGTCGCCCATCAGGGCTCGCCTGCGCAGCAGAGTGAAACTGCCCACCATTCCTGCGGCCAATCCCAACAAGAGTGTCCCCAGCATGACAACCCGAGTGTTGTAGTCGCGGAGCAGTAAGACTCGTCGCCAGTGCGACCATTCAGGCCATCGGATCGACCGATCGGTCAGGGACGACGAGGATTGGGCGAGGAAAAATACGCGGGGACCGGGCCGTAAGTCTGACGAAAAGAAGAGAGAGGGCAAATGATTATTTATCTGGCTTACAGCGTATTCCGCACTCCTGCAAAACGGCGAAGTTGCATTGAATCCGAGAACAGCAATCAGGATGAATGCCAGGGCCCTCACAGCGTTCGCTCCCGTCGACGCATCGCTTCGGTGGCTTCATCGAGCAAAGTCAGACGCCCGCCATAAGTCTTCTCGAGGTTTTCCCGAGTAAACACTGTTCTGGTTGGACCGCTGGCGACAACTCTCATGTTGAGCAGCACGACGGAGTCAAAGTATTCCGGGACGGTATGCAGATCATGATGGATCACGATCGCCGTTTTTCCGAGCTTCTGCATGTCTCGCAGGATTTGCACTATCGCCTTTTCCGTTGCCGCATCGACGGCAGCAAATGGTTCATCCATCAGATAAAGGTCGGCATCCTGAACCAGCGCGCGGGCCAGAAATGTACGCTGTTGCTGGCCACCAGAGAGCTGGCTGATCTGTCGGTTGGCGAGCTCCCCAATGCCGACTCTTTCCAAAGCCTGCTTTGCTGCTTCACGATGTTTGCGGCGTACCGGCATGCACCAGCCGATCTTGCCGTAGAGTCCCATCGTTACGACATCCAGCACACTGATCGGAAAGTCCCAGTCCACACTCTCGCGCTGGGGCACATAGCCGACTCGATGGCGATTCTGTTTGTAAGTCTGCCCGAAGACTTCGATGCGACCCGACGCGCGTGGCACCAGATCCATGATGGCTTTCAGCAGCGTACTCTTCCCCGCACCGTTGGGGCCGACGACTCCGATGAGTTGGCCAGGAGTCACATCAAAACCCACATCCCAGATCACGGGTTTGCGATACCAGGCGACCGTCAGATCCCGAACAGACAATGGCAGTGTGGGTTGCGAAGGAGCGATCATGGAGAGGGTACCGCAGCGCTGAGCTTTCCACAGAAGCCTCTTTCCGGAGCCGTGCCACCGAGAGCCTTCGTGACAAGCGTAATATTGTGATCAAGCATTCCAACGTAGGTGCCTTCGTAAGAACCCGCTGTTCCCATCGCATCGGAGAACAGTTCACCACCAATCTTTACCTCGTGGCCTCGCGACCTCGCACCATCAATCAGGGCCAGAATGTTTTTTTGCGGAACGCTGCTTTCCACGAATACAGCTGCGACTTTTCGTTCTACTAATAGGTCAACCAATTCATTGATGCGTTGCAGTCCGGCTTCCGATTCCGTCGACAAGCCCTGAACGCCAATCACTTCAAGCCCGTACGCACGGCCAAAATAATTGAATGCGTCGTGCGATGTTACCAGAACGCGATGCTCTTTCGGGACTGAGCCGATCGACGTCAGACCATATTCATGCAGCGATTGCAGTGTTTTTCGATAGGCGACAGATCGAGACTGAAACTCGTCGGTGTACTCCGGGATAGATTTGCTTAGTCCGCTGGAAATGACGTCCAGACAATTTGCCCAGGCGGCGACGTCCATCCAGACATGCGGATCGGGATGACCACCGGCACCATCAGGCGACAGCAGCAAATCCGTTGGAAGAGTGCTGGTCATCGCAAAAACAGGCTTAGTCGCCGCCACTTTATTAAAAGTGTCTTCCAGTCGACCTTCGAGCATCAGACCGCTCGTGAAGATTACGTCAGCCGACATGATCTGCTGGACGTCGTCACGAGTGGCTTTGTACAGATGCGGATCGACGCCTGGACCCATGAGTTGAGCCACTTCTACGCGATCGCCGCCAATTTCTCGAACCACATCGGCTACCATGCCGACGGTTGCCAGCACTTTGGGCGGTCCGCCAACGGCGGATCCGTTATTGCCGCGATCAACTCCCTGACGACAGCCAGTCATCAGTAGCGAAATCAGCGCAAGCCCCTGAAAAACTCTCAAGGGTAGGACCGATCTTGTTTTCGAATCAGATAACACGTACAGCATGACAATACCTCCTTAAATGTAGCCTAGGCTACATTTGACATCAGCAAGTCTATCCCCTGGATCAGGTGCGTCAAGACGCGAGTTTCCCACAGGGAAATATCTCAGTAGAGGGAACGTGCGGAATTCTGTGCTCAGTCAAGAGCGAGATCCACCGTCGCACGGCCGAGGAAACTGAGGAGCGGCACAAACAGGACGGTGCCGCTCCCCACTTCGTCCGACAGGGTAGAATCAGTAACTTTGATATGCGTCAATCCAACACCAGCTGGGCCACGAGTTGAATCGAACGGAATCCACTTTCCGTTGAGCAACGCCTCTGTCCACATGTGTGGAGCATACGATGCTGGGTTTGTCACATACACGAATCCCACGACAACTCGCGAAGGAATCCCCTGGCTGCGCATTAGTGTGCTCAGCAGCACAGCATGTTCGGTGCAGTCACCTCGCATCGTTTTAATAATGCCTGATGCTGGCTGAAGAGATGTGGAAAAGGGAGAGAGTCGCATGTGCTTCCAGACATGCCGAGTCAGTCGTTGACACTTGTCCTGAGGAATGGACGTCGCGCCTGCCGCAATGATACCCATGCGTTTGATATCCTCGTCGTCACACGTCAACCATCGTGATGCGGAAGTGAAAACGGGATCAATTTGGTTCTTGCGAGTTGGAGAAACAGCTTGTGCATTTTCGTTTTCCGGGATTGCAGGCCTTGTCAGCGTCACGACCAATTCATTGCCGATGGTTTGCTCAACGGACTGAAAATCACTGGTAGGCAGGCTAATCTGTTCTAATGCGGCGACCGAAATCCGGAGTCTAAGGGAGGAGCTGGACTGAAGATTTGGGAGCTGGCGTTTTAAGGGCAGCACGCTGCTGAACTGCAGATCAAGGGATTCCATGCTCTCCTGTCCAAGCGCATTGGCGGCGTCGGTTCGTTCCAGGCGAAGGATTTGTCCTGCCAAGGGCTGCTCAATGCGGAGAACAGAGTGTTGTTCGTCATAAAAAATCGACGATTTCATTTCCGGGCTGTTGGTCGGCCAGTAGTCAAAACGCGTCACGGCAATTCTCTTTCCATTTGCCAGTTGTAGTGATTGGCTACCCTCTCGGCGGATTTCCATGTCAACAATGGCAGCTGTTTCCGGAAAGAGAACCGCGCTTGTCCACAGCTTATCGTTGTCTGAAGAAGCTGACGCAAGCCATGCCGGGAAAATTGCTGAGCGTGGCTGTACAGGGGAGGGCAGTAGCTCTCGGTGAGACGTTCCGTCCACCTTTTCGGTCAGCTCAAATGCCGACTTTTCAGGAATCCAGACACCCGTTCTCTCAAGGCTTGAGCCATCAGCTCCGCTACGGCGAAGCGACCAGCTCTGCAGAATTCCGTCCGGGAATTCCGTTGTTTCCAAATGAGCGGAGACCGAGAAATCAGTTCCGAAGCGACGAAGCTTGAGTCTGGTGTCGCGAATTCGTCGAACCAATGTGGTCGGGGAAATGCGACCATGACCGCCGGAGGACACCGTGACAGCCGAGAGTGATTCGTGGCCAATTCCTTTTCCATCGAACTCAATTCGATACCACTCTTGTTGCCGGAGATCGATTAAATCTTTTTCATCTGCCTTTTGCGTGAAAGATTCTCCGGCGATTTGCGGCCGTTGCGCGGCGACCTGAGGGCTAAAAAAAAGTAGCCCCGGCACCATAATCAGCCACGTTCCGCAGTTGTGTCTCATGGGTGACAGTATCACAGATTTTTACGGCTGAAGCACGAGCAGAATTTATAACGATTTTTCCGGCTGTGACGCCACCGGCGGACGCCGGAACAGTTTGTCCTGACGGCATGTTCGTGTCTCAGAAAGACGTCTTCGTGTCAAAATCGTCATTTCGTCTAAATGATTGCCGCCAGGATTCGGGAGGGTGCTAGCTTTTCGCAGGCTGGCTGATAGTGCCAATTTCAATTTTGCGCCGGAAGCATGTCATGAGTTTTCTCAAGAATTTTCTGAAGTCCAACTACCGTGATGGCAATGCGCCGCAAGGTGGCAGCAGCTTTCGTAATCTGTCAGAACATGAGTTGGAAGCTCACATGAGCATCGCTCGCTACGGCGACTTTACTCTGACGGACGCGGTTCGTCCGTCGTTCAACCTGGAGATCATTCCACGAACTGGTTTTCGTCACGAGTGGTATGTCGACCAGGATTCCGGTGCCAGGATTCCGGTACTGATGGCATCGGTGACTCGTGAAAGGCTGTTTGATACGTTCATGTCCCTGCTTGATCCATTGGGTGAAGCAGTCGATGTGGTGCTGGAAACAAGCCACGATAAAACTAACGGTCAGCATACTGATCTGTATCGTGAGCAGATCGATATGCCGGTGCTGCAGAGCATATTGTACGACTTTGAAGATCTGCTGATGGATGATGGCTGCTGCGGACTGGCAATTCTGAATCCTCGTAAACCGATGGAAGTTCAGCTCGACGAACACAAACTGATGTTTGTCTATGGTCGCGAGAATGCGGAATACGAAATGGCGTTCAAGAAGAATCAGGTTGCTCGCATCGAAGATCTTCGGTTTATCACCGAGGCTGAGCATGTTCATTCATCAAGCGATGAATTCCAGCAGCGGTTCGAGCAACTGTGCTATCACCTCGGAATAGAAAACTGAGTCAATCAGCACTTGGAGAACTGGTTGGGAGACTGGTTTGAGAGTGAGTTCCTGAATTCCACGTTCAAAACTGGGAGGTTCAGATGAAGTGGTTCCCTCCACACATCGAACGCTGCCGATCGAGTAATGCCACTTGCACTCAGGCCTTCGTTTTGCTGGCCGGTTTAATTTCCGGCTGCACATCGATTCCGACGATGCATTCGGGATCCGCTGTTCTCGGATCGCACGTACCACTCGCCGCTGCGACGCTGCCGATTCCGCCGACAGTGCCTGAGTTTGACTCTGTAATGCCCACGTTGGCGGTCAGGTCGAATAAAGAGCTAATGCCTCCCGCTGCAACGCAACAGGAATCTGTGACAAAAACCCCTTCGACCAAACTTGGTTCTGTGGTCGCTCCGATTCCAGTGGAGAATCCAAATCCGATCATATTAACACCGGTCAACGGAAAGGAATCTACTGTTGCCTCAAAAGCTCAAGGCGGCGTGTCGAAGGACGCTGCGCCGAAAGCCACAACTCCTGCCGCAAAAGTAGCGGAAAACACATCCAATGAAGCGGCTGCATCAGAGCTTGCAGCGTCAAGACCGGTAAAGCCAACTGTGCTCGTGGGCGAACAGCCTCAAGTCGCGGCATCAAAGTCCACCGGCGTACTGGTTGCTCCACCACAGCCATTTGCGTGGGAGCCAAATGGAGCGAGCAGCGGCGGCCGTGCGTTCTTGACTTTTTCGCCTGGTGACGATGGTTATCGCAGTCTGGTCGTTGGAAGCGTAGGGGGAAACGACCCCGTTGCTGTGGAACTCGTTGAGCAACTGGCAAGGAGGCTTCATGACGACAGTTTAATTCTCGGTGGCTTCGATTGCACCATTATTCGGACCTTGAATCCCGATGGTGAAGCGAACAAGAAGTTTCTGAACCAAAAATCCCAGTACATCAATGAATTCTTTCCTCAAACCGGAGGAAAGTCGGTTGTCGAGCAGCCGGCAGAGGTCGCGTTTCTGTTGAAACAACTGCGCGACCATCAGCCACAGAGAGTTGTGCATGTCAGGACGATCAAGGGCGAAGTCGGTGTCATAGCAGCCAGTGAAAGCTGCCAGACTGCGGCAAAAGAAGCGGCTGATTGGCTTGGGTTCAAACTGGTGAAGCTCCCCGAAAACGCAAAGTCACCGGGCTCAATGGAACGCTTTATTTCCACATCCGGAAGTTCTGACATGATCACGTTTGCGATTCCGGAGTCGACAGACAGAGGCGAACTTTGGGGCCGCTACGGCGACACATTGCTCAATTTGCTTCTTGGAGACGATGCAGCGACGCGAGAATTGGCTCGTCAGCAAACTCAAAAATCGTCGGCTGATCGCCGCAACCAAAGCCCCGACAAATAGGAATGAACGACCTTCGTTGCCGACAATAAAAAAGCCCGCCATCGTTTCGATGACGGGCTTTTTGGCATGTGATTGCTTCGAGTCACAGGACGCCTCGACCTCAAACAGTTTCGCCCGGATTACTTGCGAGCGGCAATGGTTGCCATGGAGGACTGAACCAGCTTGCGTGATTGAACGGTTCGCTGAATGGCATTTCGGAATGCTCCGGCATCGGCGACACCGGATAGCCGCATGAGTGTCTGGCCGTTCGCTGCCTTCAATCGAATATCAGCGGCCCTGAAGAACGCCTGGCCAGGTAGTTCATCCAAATCCACACTGGTGATTTCATTCAGGTCGACGCTGCTGGTTCGCTGGCTTCCCATAGTGGACCAGATTTGAACGGATCGGTTTGTAAGGACATACCTGGAACCCAGTCGATTCAGCAGGAATAGCAACAAACCAACCGGAGCAGCCGCTGGACCAAACAATAGGTACGAAAGCTTGACTCCAAAGATTTTTGCCGGAATGGCATCCATCAACTGACCGATGAGTTTCCCAAGTCCCGTGGCACCCACGGACGGGAACTCCGTCATGATGCGGGATTCCAAAGTTGGGCTGACACCTGCGATGGCCTGAGCGGACATAGGGGACCTGTGTACTGACAAAACAGCAATGATTTTCCTTTGACGCGTGGCTGAAAGCCGTCGCAACCGTCAGGAAAATTACCACGCCGCCTTGTCAAATTCCATCGCACGGAACCCCCGGCTCGGCCTTTCGCTTCATTGAGAGCCACGGCAAGCTCAGATTACTCACGTTTTGCAGGGAAATTCCGATCAGCGAAGCAACGGATCTACGTTCGGCCCGTCGCTCCGTCGATGGGATTCTCCACTCACAACAGCTCCGCTGGGACTACGCCTCCAGGCACCAAATGAGTCGGCCGGCCAGACAGGTCTGTAATCACATCATCCACCTTTAATCCCAAAGCATGGTAAACAATCGCACAGAAGTCTTCGGGGCCTACAGGTCGAGACGTCGGATATTCCGCCTTACCGTCCGTGCTGCCAATCACCTGACCGTGGCGGAATCCACCGCCGGCCAGCAGAATGCTCTGAGCCTGAGGCCAGTGGTCGCGACCAGCATTGCCGTTGATGCGAGGCGTATGCCCGAACTCGCCAGCCACAACCACCAGCGTGTCATCCAGCATGCCTCGATCAGCCAGATCCTGAATCAGCACCCCCACACACTTGTCATGCCGTGACGGCATCCATTTGATCGAAAAGTCGATTTCGATCAATCTTCTTCTTCAGACTGTCGAGTTGAGTTCGCAGCGACGATCGATCGATGACTCTCGACTCCGACAATCCTTCGACCAGCGAAAAACTCTTGTGATCGCCCGTGGGCAGCTGACCGGCTTCGTTGCCATAGCTGAAGTCGCCATATCGAAACGGATTGGTGTTTACTCCCAGCCACGCGCCGCCGTGAAATCCAAAGCCGCCGTCATTCATGTTGACGTTTGCCAGCGACCCCGGCTGAGTCGGCCCAAGCAGATGTGACGCGACACCGCCCATCGACGGATATCGTGGCATGCGGTCACTGCCGTTCGCTCCCAGGCGACCGGTCAGCATCCAGTGAGCGGCCGCCCAGTGATCTCCATTGCCATGCGAAAAGCTGCGGATAACCGTGCACTTGTCCATGACCCTGGCGTGCTCGGGCAGCAGTTCGCAGATCTCCAGTCCCGGCAGATTCGAAGCAATCGGAGCAAAGGCACCGCGTTAGGGAAATCGCTCGATGGGTCCGAGTTCCTCATCTCCCGTCATGGCCGAGTCTCTCGTTGTCGTGTGACCTGGAAGTCTTCACTCGGTCCGAAACATCCTACTTCAGCCCTCGACGGATCAACAGCGCATCCACGGTCGGCTCGCTGCCTCGGAACGCCTTGTAGGATTCCATTGGCTCACGACTGCCGCCGCGGCTGAGGATTTCTTTACGGAACAGATCGCCGTTGGCGCGAGTATATCCGCCCAGTGACATCATGCGGGCGAAGGCATCGGCCGCAAGCACTTCGCTCCACAGGTAGGCGTAGTAGCTCGACGAGTATCCGCCCGACCAGATGTGAGCGAAGTACGCAGTGCGATAACGAGGTGGAACGGCGGCGTAGTCGATACCGAGCTTCTTCAGCGAATCGGCCTCGAAAGCTTCAACGTCGGATGGAATTTCTTCACTGGTCAAGGAGTGCCATTCCAGGTCCAGCAACGCGGCGGACAAGTACTCAAGAGTGTCAAATCCCTGATTGAACTTGCTGGCTTTGATGACCTTGTCGAGCAGCTCTTTTGGAATCTGTTCGCCGGTCTTGTAGTGTTTGGCATAGTTCGCAAGGATCTCGGGCTGAATCGCCCAGTCCTCTTCAAACGTCGATGGGAACTCGACGAAATCTCTTGGGGTCGCGGTGCCGGAGACGGACGGATACGTCACGTCCGAAAACATGCCGTGCAGTGCGTGCCCCATCTCGTGGAACAGCGTCGTCACATTGTCAAAGCTGATCAACGCGGGCTCTCCATTCGCTGGGCGTGGAATGTTCAGGCAATTAACGATCACCGGCTTTTCGTGAAGCAACGTCGACTGATCGACGAACGAACTCATCCACGCGCCGCCGCGTTTCGTGTCTCGCTTAAAGTAGTCGGCGTAGAATAACCCAATTTGAGAGCCGTCCGCATCGAGCACATCGAACACTCGCACATCCGGATGATAAACCGGCAGGTCCTTGCGTTCACGGAACGAAATACCGTACAGCTTGTTCATCGTAAAGAACACACCGTTCTTCAGCACGTTGTCGAGTTCAAAGTACGGCTTTACCGCAGCTTCGTCGACTTCAAATCGAGCCTTTCGGACTTTCTCGGCGTAATACTCCCAGTCCCACGGAGCCAATTCATGATTGGCACCCGATTCTTTTATCATCGCTTCCAGGTCAGCCGCTTCGACTTTCACCCGCGCCAGCACGCCGGGGACCAGATCGATCAGCATCTTGCGAGCTGCCGCTGGAGTTTCCGCCATCTGATTCTGTAGCTTGTAAGATGCATGATCCGCGAAGCCGAGCAGCTTCGCCCGTTCGGCCCGCAGTTGCGCGATCTCCAGAATCATCGGACGGTTGTCGATGCTGCCGTCGCGGCCCAGGCCTCGGTGCGCGGACGCTTCCCAGACTTTTTGACGCAACGTTCGGTTGTTCAGAGATGGCAGAATGGGCACGCGGGTGGTATTAGTAATCTCCAGCAGATACTTGCCTTCGAGTCCACGCTCTTTCGCGCCTTCGGCTGCTGCTGCAATACTGGCGGCATCCATGCCATCGAGCTCCGCTGCGTTATCGACGATGACAGATCGCTCTTTAGTGATGGCCAGCAGATTTTCCTCGAATTTGGTTTCCAGCTTCGATAATTGTTCGTTCAAGGATCGGATGCGTGCCTGCTGCTCGTCATTCAGTTTCGCGCCGGCTCGCACGAAACCTTCGTAGTGTTGCTTGAGAACTTCCGCTTGCTCACCGCTGAGCTTCAACGAAGCCCGCGTTTCCCAAAGTTTTGCAACACGTTCGAACAACCGACGATTCAGCAAAATATTGTCCGAGTGTGCGGCCTGAAGTGGCGCAAGTTCAGTTTCGATGTTCTGCAGCGCGTCGTTCTTGTGAGCGGACGTGAGGTTGGAAAAGACATTGCGAACTCGTGTCAGCAACGCTCCCGATTTTTCTATCGCGACGATCGTGTTTTCAAACGTCGGAGGAGAGGGCAGAGCGGCGATCGCCTGCATTTCTTCCAACTGCTGTTTCATGCCAACGGTAAACGCAGGCTGAAAATGTTCGACCTTGATCGTATCAAAGGCCGGTGTATGCAGAGGCAGTGTGCTGGGTGAGGAAAACGGATTGTCTGACGAGAGTTCTACGGTCGTGTTCACACTGGGCTCACTGATGAAGTACGGTTGACTGGCTGGAATTGGTTCGATCGCCCACAAAGTTGTCCCAACGATCAAAGCAGCGCTCATTGCTGAAGCGGCGACAAGGCTTTGTCGTGATTGAAGAAACAACAATGCTTTTCGAGTGTCGTCAGAAGTCATGGCACATTTCCCTGGAATGTTGAATACCGAGCCTCACGGTTCTGCCAATCGGCGATCGCGAAGTGTAGTGCGGCGGCAGCGACTTGTCTGCTGACCGAGCGACATCGAGCTGCGACGGGGCTCAGGCTGCACGAATGCTGATTTGAAGTCAGATCAGCCTGCAATCGCCCGCCTCATCCTCCGATCGGGAATCGCATTATCTGCTACAGCGATTCCTTCAGTGGCTTCGTGGTAATTACTACATCATCGACAAACAAAGTTGCTGGCTTGTCACCAAACGAGTGGGCAGAGATCCCCACTTCCAGACTGTTGTACAGGATGCCGGAGAACGGCAGGGTCGGGCCTGTGGTATCCACGACAAGCCGATCATCCTGCCAGACCTGAACCTTGCCGGCGTCGGGATGGAGAGCCACATGCCATGTCACCTGAACCCACTTGTCGGTCGGGAAGTCGATAGCGTCGCCGGCAGTTTGCCGATACTTTGGCTTATCCAACGCCTTCAACTCCACACCCAATTGATTGCCGTCGAACAGCATCAGCCGAATGCCAGGCGATTCCTTGACGTGACGCCCCTCGATGTCGGCCAGTGTAAATGGCCGCGATGGCCCCTCAATCCTGTACCAGGCCTGAAACCAAATGTCATCGCCCTCTGCGAAACAAATAAAGCCGGTTCCTAATGAGGCCTTGGCGCAGATCATATTCGACGATTTCGCAGGACAAACGCACCGCAGCGATTGCTGTCCGCCGTGAAAAAGCAGTGAAGACGGAGCGACACTTGCATCCAGAAAATCAGCGTTCTCACTCAGGATTCGTTTTCGAAGTTCGACGTACTCAGAGACGCTCGGAGTCTGTGGAGTCTGCAACGTGAACTCTGTCCACTTTCGTTCATCACCAATAAGCGACCGTAACCCGGCAGCACCTTCCGGAATTCCTTCGAAGCCATCTTCGAAGTGTTTTAGAAGCAGGTATCGCTTTCCCGATTCGATGTCGACGCGAAACACATCGTCACCAACTTTGACAAAGTCGCGAGCGATCTCGGCCGGATCGAAAATACGATCGACCAAGGTCCAGGTGCCACGTTCGTCGATGACGCGAAACACATTTCCGTCATCAGCCAACTTGTAAATAATACCATCCAGCACTGCGGAGCGGAGGACTCGGTTCGCGGGATAAGCTGTGACCTCTTCGGGACCCCGAAACTGAACCAGGCCCACCACAAAAATGAATGCTATCGCTGCCACGATGATCGTACGCCACCAGCTTCTGCTGGAGTTGCTGCTCATTTATCCCACGCCTCAAAGAAGATCCTCGACAGAGTGTGTCCAGTTTTCCGGAAACGGCGAGCCACACCACACAGCACGTGAATACGTCGTATACTCCATACTCTAAGGTGTATGCCGCTTGAAGCAGCGTGCTGCTGCCGACAAATACTATCGGCACCGAATCCGTGGCCTCGAAACAGCGGCCTTCAATCCTTTCGAGGTTGAGAGTCCACTACAGTTCCCGGAAGCTTGTCGGAAATCGCTTTTAGGGCCTTGAGGCTTTCAGCCAATCCCTGTGGTTTTCCGTTCGCGGCCACGCATTCCTGAGTCAGCTTTTGAGCTGCGGCAAGGATCTCCTGATATACGGCCTCATGCGGGCCAGATGGGCGGTTGTCTGGATCCTCGAGCAGGCTAACGAGTGTAGACGTCTCGTCGGCCGGTTCGGGCGAAACCATGGCAGCGGCGACTTGATCTGAGACGGTCTGCTTGACGCTCAGTGCATACTTATCTGCATCCTGTGAATCGTCCGTAAATGGAACTGTACTTTCCGCACCGCCGCATCCAACGTTTGTCAACATGATCAGGAGAACTGCTTTACGGATTGCGGGAGTCATTTTACGGGCTTTCATCATCGCGGAATTCATAGAATGGAAAAAACGTCCGTCACAAGCAGGACGCAACTCCCGATTTTGCTGAGGACAGTGTACTTGTCCTAGAATTCGCCGAGCACGTTGCCATCTGCCATGGAAAGCAGATTCAGCCAGATGCCGAGGTCAATGTTCTCACTGATAAACCGTCCGGACCCATCACCTAAGCACACTTGAACGCCCCCGGTATGTTTGCTGCGAGATGTCATGAATGCGTTGTCGCCCTCCGCCGAGCAGCGAAGGTTGCGATCTGTGTTGCTGGCGGAACACCGGGCAGGGCGGTCCTTCATGCGATCATCCAATGCGTTGCCATTTGGACGGAGCCGGATTCGCGGATTGTATGTTGCCAGGTTCGATGTTGCTGAGGAGTTAGAGATGATGACCCCGGTCGGATAGGCCCAGGCACCACGAACATCTCCGGCCGCTGTACCACCAATGACTTCGGCGACGAGCAGCGTATTGGAGGTTCCGTCTGTGAGGCTTGCAATCTTGGCACCGTAATAGTGAACCCCGGAAAACGGACCACGTTCCTGAGCAAGGTTAAAGTCTGTCCCTGAGTACGCATTCCCAGCACCACCGTTTACTGCATAGTTACCTCGAGCAAAGTTTGCTGCCTGGCCGGCGGCATTCGTCAATGGACCGTACATCGGACCTTCAGAGGCTGAATCACTCGGGCATTGAACGGCCGCCAATTTCGTCCCAACCACAGCAACGTTATCGCGCGCACGAATGCTGCTGAAATTATACTGAGCGTACAGGTTTCCTTGTTCGAAATACGGCAACGTCAACACAATCCAGGATGGGCCCCAGCTTGTACTGTTGGCAGCGGGGTTTACATCGTTTGAGTAAGCCGCAAAATTATGAATACCCGCAGATGGCAAACGTCCGGCTACGTCCATGTAATTGTGCAACGCTAAACCCAACTGCTTGAGATTGTTCTTGCACTGGGTTCGGCGAGCCGCTTCTCTTGCCTGCTGGACAGCTGGCAGCAGTAAAGCAATCAGAATCGCAATGATCGCAATGACGACCAGCAATTCGATGAGCGTGAAGCCCCTGAGTCGCCTTCGAGATGTTACCTTAATCTGAGACATACGCCACTTCCTCTCAATATTGCAGCCATGAGAAAAGGAGCCAAATTTGGCTCATGAACAAAAAGGGCCGCATGAATCGCATTCTTGTGAAATCTTCTGCACAATAGCGACTCACTGGCCAAGATACATTTTCAGACGCAAACCGATGATTGCAATTCATCCGTTCACTAAGTCACCATTGTTTTGTTAATTTTTAGAGAAGATCAGGAAATGCGCGACGCCTGTCTCGCATTTGCCGAGGCCAAGTTTGCCGAGTTGTCGCCGTGATGAAGGCATGCGGTTTGACCGAATTCAGCAGAGGCTCTCATGAGTCTGAACAGTGCCAATCCAGCACTGCCCCAAATTGCCTGATGTTTTTGCCCCAGATCGGTAGACCGCAATGTTCCCCGAAACTTGTATGTCTCTTCGTTTTTGGACTTCTGTTTTCGCTGCCATTGGAGCTTTCGGCACTGGATCTCTGCTGGCCCAGTCATCCGCGTTAGAGCTCAGTCGCGGTCCATATCTCCAAGTCTCAACGCCCACATCAATTTCGATCATTTGGCGAACCGTTGGTGAAGTTCAACCAGTAGTTCGCTTTGGACTCACGCCAACTGATTTGGACCACACTGCAGGGTCATCATCCATCGTTATCCGCAGGGCACCAAAGGAAGGCGATTCGAGCAATGAATTGTCTCTCCATTCTGCGCCGGATGGAACTGTGCAGTACGAAGCATCGCTTTCAGGCCTTAAACCAGGTACCACTTACTTCTACTCAGTCCTCAATGGTTCAGAGGTTCTTGCGGGTGGTGAAGATTTCTATTTCAAGACACATCCGGTGCCAGGCAAGGTTCAGCCTGCCAGAATCTGGGTTGTCGGTGATTCCGGAACAGCGGACGCTCGCCAGGCTGCGGTCTATCAGGCGATGCAGGACTACGTGAGAACGCAGAACCGTCCGTTGGATCTCTATCTGCATGTTGGAGACATGGCCTATCCTTCGGGCACGGACGCCGAATTTCAGAAGACGTTTTTCGACATTTACCAGCCGACTCTCCGCAATATCGTTTGCTGGCCGTCGATGGGCAACCATGAGGGTAATACTTCGAAGGGGCTGCTGGGCGTCGGGCCGTACTACGATGCCTACATCTGTCCCAGGCGAGGCGAAGCTGGAGGACTTCCGTCGGCCAGCGAAGCTTTCTATTCATTCGATTATGCCAACGCTCATTTCATCTGTCTCGATTCACATGACCTTGATCGAGCCCCGGCGGGAGTGATGGCTCAATGGCTGCGAGCCGATCTGGAAAAGACAAAGTCTGATTGGATCATTGCGTATTGGCATCACCCTCCGTACACCAAAGGGTCACATGACAGCGACAAAGAAGAACAACTCATCGAAATGCGTGAGCTGATCATGCCAATTCTTGAAGCGGGTGGCGTCGATCTTGTGCTCACAGGCCATTCCCACATCTACGAACGCTCGATGCTGATCGACGGTGCCTATCAAACGCCGACGACGGCCGATGGAGTCGTTCTGGATGACGGCGATGGCGATCCAAACGGTGAGGGACCCT
This sequence comes from Planctomycetota bacterium, assembly GCA_031424595.1. Lineage (GTDB taxonomy): Bacteria > Planctomycetota > Planctomycetia > Planctomycetales > Planctomycetaceae > SXXK01. Next base: position 34,241 of record JANPHT010000007.1, on the reverse strand, counting down.
ACCGCAAAAGCAAAGGGCTGCATGCCCATCAGGGCGTGGTGCAAGTCGTCACCGGAAACGGCGGAGCGAAGGTCAGTCGAGTGGGAACGTCACCCGTGATGAAGCGAGTGCTTGTTGAATATGGCTCAGTGATTCTGGATGTGAACGGTGACACTCTGACCGGCGTAATGGTCAATCGCGGCGGCAAGACCAGTGATCTTTTCAGCATTGTCAAGCAGGGGAGCGTGGTTCCCACGATCGTGGCGACTCCACGTGTGCTGCCGCCGTATACTGTTTCGATCGACAAGCCCAAGGTCGAAAAATCTGAACTGACTCCGTTTCCGAAGAATGCCGTGGAACTTATCAAGCCCAATGCGGATTGGGACTACCTTGCCGGAAGTCATCCGCCGGAAAAATGGACGGCCGTGGCCTACATCCCGGAGGAATCCAGCGGATGGAAATCCGGAACGGTCAGTCTTGGCTATGGTGACGGCGACGATGTCACAGAACTTAAGGACATGAAAGACAAGTATTCAGTCGTCTACGCTCGCACGGACTTCGAATTGGCTCCCGGAGCCAAGGAAAAGATCGGAGAACTTGGTCTGTCGATCAGTTACGATGATGGATTCATCGCCTATCTGAATGGTCACGAGGTGTTGCGGGTCGGTGTTGAGGCGGGCCGCGGAGCAGATGTCAAGAAGGTCAAAAGTCACGAAGCTGATGGTTACGAATACTTTAATCTGAAGGATGCTATTCCATATCTGACGACGGACGACAACATCCTTTCCATCGAAGGGCACAACGATAACGCTAACAGCAGCGATTTTACGCTGGATCCGTATCTCCTGTCAGTTCTAAAGGCCATCCCATGATTTCGATTCCGAGCTGCATGGAGCGAGCCGCGGGTGTCGCCCGTCTGTTCGCTCCTTCATTGTTGACAGCTGCTGTAACCTGCGGGCTAATGCAAGCAGTGAGCGCTCACGACGGCCCAGAGACAGTCATTGCCAGCCTCAACACGACAATGCTCAAGACGGGCCCGACGGCTGATTTATTGTTTCGTCGAGCCACCGAGTTTCGAGCGATCCGCGACGACCGGCGAGCGGCCTCTGATCTGCAGCGGGCTCTCGAGCTGGATGGTTCGCTGGAGATTGCTCGTTTGGAACTCGCAAGACTTCAATTCCAGCTGGAGAAAGCTGCTGCAGAATCCGAACGGACCAGCTCTGTCTGTGGTGAACCGATGAAAACGATCGAGCCACTTACTAAAAGTCCGGACAAAGAAATGCGGACCGCAGCCCTGGCTCTGCGAGGGGAAATCCACCTGTCCTATTGCCAATGGCAAGCAGCCATCGCCGATCTCTCATCTGCCCTCGAAAAACGGCCGGAGGAAATTCAGTGGGCTCTTTGGTTGGCTAAAGCACAACTGGAAAATGGGCGGCCCATGGCGGGCCTATTCGGATTGCGGAAATGCCTCGTCGCGACTCAGAGCCCCGTTATTCGCGCGGCGCTGTGTGATGCGTTGATTGAGGCGGCTCAGTTAGACCAGCACGGTGACGCACTGTCGAATGTGTCATTGCTCATGGAAGCGAAAGAAATCATCGAAGAGGAGCTCAGTGAGTCTCGTCTCAAGAGTGCGTGGCTTATTCGCCGAGCCGAAGTGTTGTTGCTGAATGACGAAAAAGACCCAGCAACGCGGGACCTGAAATCAGCCCTTGAGGAGCTCAACATTCGCCTTGCCACAACTCGGCCAGATCCTGAACTGATCAAAGCGCGCGAAAGAGTGCAACAAATGCTCCGTTAAACAAACCATGATTTGTGTTGGCGTGATCATTTTCCGATGCAGAAATTGCTGAAGATGTGATCCAGAATGTCGTCAGTGTAAACGTCACCCAGGATCGTTCCCAGTTCGTGAAGCGCGTGGCGAATCTCCATGGAGATCAGTTCGTCGCCATGATTTTCACTGGCAGCAAGCAATGCGTGCTGGAGTGATAGAATCGTACGATGCAGGCTGTCGCGACATCGCACCGCCGTCGTCCCCAGCAGTTCGCTTCGAGAGGCGTTGGCCTGCGAAAGAACGGATAACAACTGGTCCCTGAACGCGTTGATATTCAGTTCCGTCTCCGCGCTGATCTGCATCGCAGATCCATCCATTTGGATCCTGCCAGTCACGACATCAGTGCGAGTGATCACTCGCAGGACAGCCGAACACTGTTTTTCCGCAAACTCACCTAGTTGTCGATCTTCAGTCTGTTCGATCTCCGACAAATCCGCCGCCGTACACCAGACAACCAGATCGGATGCGGAAACTTGTTCGCCACGCAAGGCCTGAGCGTGTTCCATGATCAGATCGGCGGCATCCTCCCAGCCGGCGGTATCGATCAATTCCACGTCCATTGAATCGAGTCGCAGCGTTGCCGTGAGATAGTCGCGAGTCGTTCCTGCGATTGGTGAGACGATGGCTTTTTGCTGTCCGATCAGACGATTAAACAGAGTGCTCTTGCCTGCGTTGGGGAGTCCCGCCAAAACAACTCGGCGACGATACCCGGCAGGTAATCGACTGGCGGAATCTTCGGCCAGTTTCCGTACAGCAAGCAATGCGTCTTCCAGTCGACGAGCCATCTCAGGCTTTGTGATGAACTCGATGTCTTCTTCGACAAAGTCCAGACCGGCTTCAAGGTCTCCGAGAAGGGCAATCAGATCGGCTCGCACCTGACTAAGCCGTGAAGTCATTCGGCCACCAAGCTGAGAAAGAGCCTTCTGGAGTTCTTCGTGATCCGTCGCCTCGATCACCCCCAGAACCGCTTCCGCCTGGAGCAGATCGATTCGACCGGAGAGGAACGCCCTCATCGTGAATTCTCCTCGCCGTGCCAGTCGAGTACCGTTTTCGCACAGATGCTCGAGCGTTGCTTCCAGAAGCGGGGCAGACCCGATCAGGTGAAACTCGGCCATCGGCTGGCCTGTGTAACTTCGCCGGGTCGGCCAATACATCAGGGCGACCGGTACAGGAACATTAATCGAAGGGAGTTCCAGTTGGCCCGTAAATCGTCGAGGCAACTTCGACGCTCGCCAATTGGCCGAATCTGCATGCGGGCGAAACAACGAGGCGACAACATCGGCGGTTGCACTTCCACTCACTCTCACAATCCCGCGCAGGGCAGCACCCGGGGGAGAAGCAAGAGCAACGATCGTGTCATCAAGGTCAAGTGGCATGGACGCAATGTAGAGCCGATCACCGCAACTCAAAAGCGAGTTTCGCGGCGATGCAGTACGCGGATATTATTCCACGTAACCACCAACGTGTTGATGTGAGGTCTTCAGGAGGCGACTACGCATCCATGGCGGCCGCGGCACAGACGAATTCCAGCCGAGCGGTGACTTTGCCGTCTACGGAACACTTGCCCTTCAGATAAAAGGCATTGGCAACTCGCTCAGTGAGTTCCACGTTCAACTCGATGGTTTCACCAGGCCGAATCATTTTGCGAAACTGGACATTGTTGAGCCGCGTAACGACGGGCACTTCATTCGATCCCGTGGGCACAAGTTTTGAAATCAGCACCGCCCCGGCCTGAAAGCAGGCTTCGCATTGCAGCACACCAGGGAATATCGGGAAGGCCGGATAGTGGCCCTGAAAAACGGGCAACGATTCCTTCAGGATTTTGCGAGCGACGATGTGTGTTTCGCTGATCTCTGTAACTTCATCCAGCCACAGAAACGGATCGCGATGAGGAATGCAGGCTTTGATTTCGTCAGTGTTCAAGGGCGAAGCCAGAAAAAGGCCAAAGCGTATTGGTGAAATGGCCGCGTCATGCCCGGCCAATTGGCGAACAGTTGTCCCAACGGTTCGCGAACAATTGGGACAATCGTCCTTCTAAAGCTCGATCTTCAGTTCTTCGATCTTCCGATAAAGACTCGACAAACCCAGTTTCAGGCGGCGAGCCGCCTCTTTCTTATCCGGACACTGACGGAGAACTCGCGTGATATGCAGCCGTTCGTAGTGTCGCAAAGCCGACCGCAAATCGTCGGTATCAGGTAGTGAAGAACCGCCGCCCAGCAGATCCGGCGGAAGGTCGTTTGGAGTAATCTCCTCGCCTTCGCACATCATCACGGCTCGTTCGATTGCGTTATCAAGCTGACGAACGTTGCCTTTCCAGTGAGCGGCCATCAAGGTTCGAATCGACTCACTGGTTGCGCCTGAAACACGCTTGCCCATGGCCTCACGATGTCGAACGATAAAGTACTCGACCAACTCAGGAATATCGTCGAGCCGTTCTCGCAGAGCAGGAATTCGAATCTTGACGCCGTCCAAACGGTAGAACAGATCTTCCTGGAAGTTGCCGTCCGTCACTTCCTGATTCAGATCGCGAGAAGTCGCAGCAATAATGCGAGCCTGTACCTTGACAGGTTTTGCGCCGCCAACAGGTGTGACTTCCTGGTACTCGATTGCCCGCAGGATTTCCGACTGCGTTCCAGGCGGAAGTTGAGCGATCTCGTCGAGGAATACAGTACCAGTTCCTGCTGTCACCAAAGCGCCTTCCTGGCCGTCCTTGTTTCCAAACAGCTGAGTCTCGAGCAGTTCGACAGGTCGAGTTCCACAGCTCACGGCCAGGAATTTTTCATCCTTGTTTGGGCCGGCAACGTGGATTTCACGCGCAAACAATTCTTTGCCAGTGCCCGTTTCTCCAACAAGCAGCACGTTCGAATTAGTCGCAGCAACTTTCCGAATGGTTTTCAGTAGTTCCTGCAAAGCGTGGCTGGATCCGACAACCTGATCGAATCCTGCACTGCGTGCGAGATCTTTTCGAAGGCGTTGGTTCTCGCGGTACAAGTCCTGAAACTTAAAGAGCCTCTGCAGTCTCTTAGCCAGCTCTTCGAAGCGAACCGGTTTGACAAGATAATCGAAGGCACCCGCGGTAAATGCCTCAACGGCATTCTCCACCGTTGCATAGGCCGAAATGATCAGTACGAAGATTGCCGGATTAATGCGATGCAGCTGGCGGAGAACCTTAACGCCATCTCCATCCGGCAGCTGGATATCACAAATTGCGACGTCGTAGTCGCGTTCCTGGGCAACGCGAATCGCTTCAGCCGCGGTGCCCGCTGCCCGAACTTCAAACCCTTCACCCATCAAAAACTCGGCCAGAGTCTCACGAATGATGGGTTCATCTTCGACAATCAAGATCGATTTTCGCTGAGCAATTGTTCCCGACACAGCATTGCACTCCGACTACAGACTTGAACAACCTAAGGCGCGAGATGCAGCACTTAGGAGATTTTCGCAAATGAAAGACGTTTATGGTGATGATACCGAGCCATTTACAAACCAAAACGTCATCGATTGCAGCCATTCTCGGGTGTTGATCCCGTCGGCCCAGAAGATTGTAGCGAAAACCAGAACTGAGACGAACCGTGCACCCAAACACGCCCAGAGATTCCCCTTCAACAGCATAAAAATGACGTTTCAATCGGAAAATCCCGTTCACTAGGGTCGTTTAAATAGCGGGAGTACCCGAAATGTCGCCGCCGAATGCATCACGTGGATACCAGCAACTCGTTGCGCCGGACGGAGCAGGGGAGAGCCGATGCAACGACTCGAGCTTGAACAGGACGGATGGCAATCAGTCGGTAATTCTTGGCGAAAATCTATCGGTGAAAATTGCCGAAGTGGATTATGACGGGTGGGGACTCACGAAAGATGACTTTTCCGGCTGCGTCGAGACGTCCAATTCTGCCGAAAACAGAAGTGCAGAATCACGTCTGGATCGCCCTGTGCAAAGTGGAAATCCAATAGTTGGACACCCAAACTGTCTGGCTCGAATGTTGTGACAGGCGTGTTTGGGCAGGAGCCCCATCCATGACAGAAGCCGAATTCGTCGAAGTCCTGAGAACCAGCATCAATGAACTGCTGCGCTGGGTTGGCTTTGGAACGCTGACGGGGCTCGCTGCCAAAGCCATCATGCCAGGTCGTGATCCTGGAGGCGCTGTAGCGACCATGTTGACTGGAATTGGTGGTAGTGTTATTGGATGTGGAACGGTCCTGTTCTTTTGGCGAGATGCGACTGTCGATCCAATCAGTTTGAAGGGCTTCTTTGCTGCCGTGTTTGGTGCGTTTACTCTTCTATTCTTCTACCGACTCCTTGCCGGTTCGTTCATCAGGGAAACCGACGATGGTGAAGATCGCTGGATGCACAGACTTCGCCGAAGATCGAAACGTCGAAAGGTTGTTGACGAAATCCTTCGAGATGTGGCCTGAATCTGTCGCCTGGGGCTAATAGAACTCAGTCATCGAACTGAGGACTCTGCGGCAACGTCGTCCGGAGGCGTTCTCATTGTCTCAGCCTGCTGACGGCGAAGTTCATCAATCGCTTCTTGCAGCGACTGGCGAGTCTGGCGATTACGCCGCATGGATTTTCGCATGTGAACTCGACTGGCAAACGCATCCCCAAGTGCCAGGAGGACAAGCCACATGGAAAGCAAGAGCAGCGTCGCCACATAGCCGGCGGCAAATCCAGGAGAATCGCGAAACTGCGGCAAAGAGTCGCACATCGCAATCAACGCACCCAAAGTAATAGTGAGTGCGGAGGTTTGCATTCGCCGCCGGTATTGTTGCTCAGCGAACTTCAAATCGGCAGGAGGAAGCCCAGCATCGTTGACGGCCTTTTGCCTTTGTCGCACGTGCCAGGCCACCATTGCGATTCCAAACAGCCACACGAAAGCGCCGACAGCGATGAAAATCGAATTGGTTCCCATGATTCCAAATCCGGTTGGAGAGTTGCTGATCAAAAGTTGAAAGCAGCACGGAATTCTGAGCCAGGTTTTCTTGAACTGAGTGGCCTAAGGTTTTAGCGGCAAGTGGCATTCCCTGACTGACAAGAATGTCGCAACCGCTTGTCATGAAGAGGCTTGTGCGCAGTTTATGACCGGCAGTGCCAGGACGTACTATTGTTTTAGTGATCAACTTTGCGAAGCCATCCGTGGCGTCCTCGATCAGGGCAACTCATGACGGCTCTGGTCATTCTCAGCGGGTCCGGGAAATGATGGTATCCATGAAACCATCTGACCGCCGGAGCAAAGAGATCTCTTCGACGGCGCAGAGTCGGATTGAATACACATGTCCGACAATGATGCAGCGCCGCGCTCACAACTTTAGAGAGCCACCATTCAGCCAATGATAGGCGAACATTCTTGTAATCTCTGCGTCTCCCTTTTACGTATTTACAAGAATGAGCAGTTGGATCCTCTGCAAAGCAGGCCGCAATTTGTGGCAGCATGCCGACTTATGTGTTCATTTGGTCAGTTTTGTCGAATTGAAATCCGACGAATACGAGGGAAATGTCGGCAACTCTTGTTACCTCGCCGCGTCACCGGCGACTTATACCGGTTAGGTACTGGCTTATAGAGTTAAAGGTTGAGCTGGAGTAAATCAGGCTCTTGACAGTTCACGAATGCAGTGGCACTGGCGCACCATTTGCGGCGTTAGGCGATTGGTTCCTGTGCTGCCAATGTTACGTGTGCTGCGGCAAAAGGAAAGCAGTCTGGTTTAGATGTTTTTGAAGTCCAACCACCATTTCAAGGTGATGAGTTTAAGCAAGGGGGCGAGAACATGGTCAATGCGAACAGGGCAATGAAAATCGAGCGTAAGGGTCTCAGCGTTCAGAATTCAAGATTTATTGGCATGAAGTTGTCGGACGATGCAGTGCGGTTCAACACAGCCCCTGAAGCTGGCGTCCGAGAAGTTCGCTCATTGGTGGTTCAGACAACCCAGGAACGCAACGACGAGATTTTGGAACGATCTGAGAATGGTGAAAGTGTTCCATGTCTTGCTCAAAGTTTCCAAATCAGTCGGACTGCAGTGCATGCGGCTCTGTTGGATGCCCGCGTTCGACGAATCCAGGTTGCGAATGTGGATTTCATTGATAGTCCTGAGTTTCATCAAGCTCACGCGGAGTCTTTAATCTATGGTCCAGAGCCGGCGATTGAAAAGTCCGGCTTCGAAGGGCGAATGCCATCTGGCCTTCCGGCGTATCTCGGGGAACTGTATCGGGTTCCGCTGCTCACACGGGAGCAGGAGCAATACTACTTTCGTCGGATGAATTTTCGAAAATTCCAGTTCTCCGATTTGAGGGCTCAATTGGATCCGACAAAGCCAGCGGCAAGACTTGTTGCTCGCTTGGAGGCCACATTGTCGGATATTAATGACGTCAAAAGTTTGCTAATTCGCTCAAACCTTCGCTTGGTTGTTTCCATAGCAAAACGCTATCTGAAGTCCAGTGCCGGCTTTTTCGAACTGGTGAGCGATGGGAATATCTCCCTGATTCGGGCAGTTGAGAAGTTCGACTATTCCAGGGGGAACAAGTTTTCAACCTATGCTTCCTGGGCTATTCTGAAGAATTTTGCCCGGTCGGTGCCGGCGGAGCATCAGCGGCTTGATCGTTTTCGGACGGGTCAGGATGAGGTTTTTGCACAATCTTCAGAAAAACGTGGCTCATTCTTTACTGCTGAACATTTAAACGTGTCTCATCGTGCGGTGATTCGTGAGTTAATGCAAGAACTGGATGGGCGAGAGCAAAGGGTGATCGCTTGCAGATTTGGTCTGGAGGAGGGTGCTGAGCCGGAGACGTTGGAGCAAGTTGGCACTCGGCTCGGAGTTACGAAGGAGCGAGTTCGGCAAATTGAGGTGCGCACTCTTGAGAAACTGCGAAGGATTGTTGAGCGACGCTCTTTCGAAATTCCCGGCTTTTGAAACAAAAACCAAACTTCATTCTCGCCGCTGCCGACAACATGGGGATTGATCTGACGCCGACTTTTCTGGCTCGTAATCGCGGTTTGGCAGGTCATGATATGGAGCGAGTCGTGGTCGTCCGAGTTTAGGAGTTCGCCCGTTGTTGGGAGCTTTCTGGGATATGCCTTGCCTGGCAGATTCCGATTGCTATACTCCGCGACTCGCCACCGCATCCGGTCCGCGCTAGTGTAGCTCAATTGGCAGAGCTCCGGTTTTGTAAACCGGTGGTTGTGGGTTCAAGTCCCTCCGCTAGCTTCCGCGAACTTTCGGGCATCTATTCTCGGGGGATGCAGTGTTTCGTGGGTGCAGTTTGAAAGAGAAAAATCGAAAGTGTGAAAAACTAAGGGGGAATACCTGAGTGGCCAAAGGGGCCAGACTGTAAATCTGGTGGCGTAAGCCTTCACAGGTTCGAATCCTGTTTCCCCCAATCTTCGCGGTCAAGACTGTGGTCTTGGTGTCTGGTGAGAATTTTTTTGGCGCTGTCTGGGTGTTCCTGCAATGCGGGCGTAGTTCAATGGTAGAATTCCAGCCTTCCAAGCTGGCTGTGTGGGTTCGATTCCCATCGCCCGCTCTTTGCGTTCTGGGGACAGCTTAATCGGAGATTGCTGCTGTAGCTCAGTTGGTAGAGTACGTCCTTGGTAAGGACGGGGTCAAGGGTTCAAGTCCCTTCAGCAGCTTTTCTGCCTGTCAGTTGTGGTGAATGTGTGGTGGTGTCTCGCGGTGAGGCGCCGTTGGGTTCTTTTGTGGGTAATTTGCCGGGCTTCGTTTGGTGTCCTGGCACAGTTTGATCTGGAGTTGGGGTAATGGCAAAGGGTACGTTTGAGCGAACGAAGCCGCACGTGAACGTGGGTACTATTGGTCATATTGACCATGGCAAGACAACAACGACCGCAGCAATTCTTGCGGTCCAAGCTGCAAAAGGGCTTGCGACCATTAAGGCGTATGCTGATATCGCCAAGGGTGGAACTGTTCGAGATGCCACCAAGACAGTGACTATTGCGGCGAGCCACGTTGAGTATGAGACTCCGAATCGCCATTATGCCCACATTGATTGTCCGGGGCACGCTGACTACATCAAGAACATGATCACCGGTGCCGCTCAGATGGATGGAGCTATTCTGGTGGTTTCTGCTGCTGACGGGCCAATGCCTCAGACTCGTGAGCACATTCTGTTGGCTCGCCAGGTAGATGTTCCTGCGCTTGTTGTGTTTTTGAATAAGTGCGACTTGGTTGATGATCAGGAATTGCTTGATCTGGTTGAGATGGAAGTCCGTGAATTGCTCACGAAATACGGCTTCCCAGGCGACGATATTCCACTTGTTCGCGGCAACGCTCGTGGTGCTCTCGATAATCCTGCCGACGAGAAGTATTCGCAGTGCATTACAAATCTGATGGAAGCGCTGGATAACTATATTCCGGAGCCTAAGCGGGCTTCTGATAAGCCGTTTATGATGGCTGTCGAAGACGTGTTTTCGATCGAAGGTCGCGGTACTGTGGCGACGGGTCGAATCGAGGCCGGTGTGGTAAAGGTCGGCGAAAAAATTCAGATCATTGGCTTGCGAGACACTCAGGAAACGACGGTAACCGGCGTCGAGATGTTTCAAAAGACTTTGGATCAGGGTATCGCTGGCGACAACGTTGGTCTTTTGCTTCGCGGTCTGAAAAAGGAAGACATTCAGCGAGGGCAAGTTCTTGCTGCTGCGAACAGCGTTAAGCCGCATACGCAGTTCGAAGCTGAGATCTACGTATTGAGCAAAGAAGAAGGTGGCCGTCATACGCCATTTTTCACGGGTTACCGTCCTCAGTTCTACTTCCGTACGACGGACGTAACGGGATCGACAACACTCCTTGGCGGGGCTGAGATGTGTATGCCTGGGGATAATGTGAGGGTTGAGGTGGAACTCTTGAAGCCGATTGCCCTTGAAGAGCAGAGTCGTTTTGCGATTCGTGAAGGTGGAAAGACTGTTGGATCTGGAGTTGTGACCAAGATTCTGAAGTAAATTATTTGATGATTTCGCTGCCTGTTGGCGGTGCCAGCAGGCAGTTTTGCTTTTTAGGTCTTGAGGTTTGTCATGCGTGAGTATGTTTGGCTTGAGTGCACGGAGACCGGCCAGCGGAATTATCGTGTCATCAAGGAGACTCGCGGGACAGAGCGGCTGGAGCTAATGAAGTACTGTCCAAAGCTCCGTCGTCATTCCTTGCATAAAGAGTCGCGAAAGAAGTAGTTGGGCGTCCGGTCCGCTATTTTCGAACGGGTGTAGCTCAATTGGCAGAGCAGCGGATTCCAAATTCGCAGGTTGGGGGTTCAAGTCCCTCCGCCCGTGCTTGCAGCTGTCAACTTGTGGTTTTGTCTGGCTCTGTTTTTTTCGTTGTTGGGCGTCAAATGTCGAGCAAGAGTGGGGGTTCCATATTGCCGGTGTTCTTCCGATTTGGCATTTACAAGCCAAATCAGGGAAGAATGGTACGGCAGTTCACATTCTTCGCCATTGTTGTGGTTGCTGCATTCGGTTGCATTACCTTGGCGAATGGCGTGCTGATGAGCTATTCGAAAGGCGTTCAGGTTGGATTGCCATTGGCAATTTGGTTGTTCTTTTGCTGGTTGGCATTTAGGGCTGTGAGTGTTCCGAAGTTCGCGGATTTTCTCGTGTCGGTCGAATCCGAACTTGAAAAGGTGACTTGGCCGTCACGACAGGAAGTGGTTCAAGCAACATTGGTTGTCTTGTTCACGATGATCTCTCTGGGGCTTTTTCTTTTTCTGATTGATCTGCTTTGGACTTGGCTGTTCAGTGCCATTGGCTTCACGGAATACAAGTCATAGCGTGATTGGTTCGTCAAGTCTGATTCGGATTGTATTGCTGGTTGCAATTGGCTGATTCTGTCATCAACATGCGCAACCCGTTTTGTGTTTAAATAGAGGAGCATGTCTTTATGGCCAAAGAGACGGCAGTCGGAAGTTCTGCGGCCAGTGATATGCTCTGGTATGTTTTGAAGGTTCAGACGAACCGGGAACGCACGATTCGCGAAGCATTGCTGAAGAAAATAAAGCTGGAGGGTTTGGAAGAATTTTTCGGCGAGATTGTGATACCCTCAGAGAAAGTTGTGGATACCAGAGGTGGGTCCCCGAAGGAACATGATCGGAAGCTGTTTCCCGGTTACATTATGATTCAGATGACGTTGAATGACGACACGTGGTACTTGGTGCGAGATACCGGAGGCGTTGGAGATTTTGCTGGTGCCGCTGGGAAGCCTCTTCCAATGGAGCAGCACGAGGTCGATAGAATGCTGGGTCGCGCCGAGCAGCAGATTGGAGCAGCTCCGAAGGTGAAGATTCAGTTTTCTGTTGGTGATGTCGTCAAGATTCGTGAAGGCACGTTCGAAAATTTTGAGGGTGCTGTCGATGGCTTAGATGAGCATAATGGGAAAGTTTCGGTTTTGATTGAAATCTTTGGGCGTTCCACTCCGGTGGAGTTGGATCACTGGCAGATTGAGTCTGTTTGACGTTGTGTCTTTTTAATTGGCTGGGTTGGATTATGGGTAAGCAGCGTCTGGTTGTTACACAAATTAAGGTTCAGGTCACTGGTGGACAGGCGACACCTGCGCCTCCAGTGGGTACAGCGTTGGGCCCTCACGGAGTGAACATTGGTCAGTTCGTTTCTCAGTTCAATGAGAAGACGCGCGATATGATGGGTGTCACGATTCCGTGCGTGATTACGGTTTATAATGATCGCTCGTTCGAGTTTGTGCTGAAGAGTCCGCCTGCGGCGGTGCTGCTGAAGAAGGCGGCTGGGGTTGCCAAGGGGTCGGGTAGTCCGCTCCGTAGCAAGGTCGGTAGTGTGACAACCGGTCAATTGGACCAGATTGCCAAGCAGAAGTATGAGGATTTGAACGCTTCGTCGCCGGAGCAAGCTCGGAAGATGATCGCCGGGACCGCACGTAGCATGGGCATTGAGGTTATTGACTAGAGTTCTCGGATCTATGAGTTTGATGTATTTCGTTGCACTAGATTTATGGGCTTGGGTGGGTTAGATGGCTGGTCAGTCTAAGCGAATGAAAACCTTGTCAAAGAAGGCATCCGAGCTGGGTGTTTTATCTCTGCCAGAGGCGGTGAAGGCACTGAAAGGTTTAGAGGATCAGTTGCCTAAGGCAATTAAACGCGTTGGTTTCGATCAAACTGTTGAGATTGCGCTGCGGTTGGGGGTGGATCCTCGCCAGGCAGACCAAATTGTAAGAGGGTCCATAGTGTTGCCGCATGGAATTGGTAAGTCTCAGCGGGTGTTAGTGTTCGCTCAGGGCGAAAATGTGAAGGTGGCACAGGGTGCCGGGGCTGACTTTGTGGGTGGCAAAGAGTTGGCAGATAAAATCAAAGACGGTTGGCTTGATTTCGATGTTGCGATTGCGACTCCAGACATGATGGGCGTGGTTGGTCCGCTCGGAAGAGTCTTGGGGCCTCGAGGTTTGATGCCAAGTCCTCGGGCGGGCACCGTGACTCAAGACGTTGCGACTGCGGTCAGGGAATATAAGGCCGGTAAGGTAGAATTTCGCGTTGATAACGGTTCAAATCTTCACTGCGTTGTGGGCAAGATTTCTTTTGACGCCGGCAAGTTGCAAGAGAATATTGAATCACTGCTTAGTTATATCCGAAGTCTGAAGCCAAGCGCCTCGAAGGGGATTTACCTTCGTGGTGTTGTTGTTTCTGCGACCATGCTGCCGTCAATTGTGGTTGCGGTTTGATCCGGTTTGGTTCTTGATTTTTTTGCTGTGAGTGCTGGCAATGGGTCGTGAAGTCAAAGACATGGTTATCTCGGATATCCAGTCCCGAATTGGCGACGTCAAAGATTTTGTTGTCGTGGATTGCTCAAAAGTTGATGCGATCACCGCAAATCGTTGGCGACTTGCTCTTCGGAAGGAGCGTATCACAGCTCTGACCGTGAAGAATTCTGTTGCCGCTAATGCTCTGCGTCGCAAGGGCATCGATGGGTTGGCTAGTGTTCTGAGTGGACCATCGACTTTGGTTTGGGGAGCAGACGACGTCGTTGCGTTGTCTCGTTCAATGGCCAAGTGGGCGAAAGAGATTAAAGGTTTCGAGATCAAGGGTGGCACAGTCGATGGAGAATCCCTCGATGCAGCTGCTGTTGATGCTTTGAGTAAGAGTTCTGGTCGTCTTGAGACGATCGCTGAGCTTGCTGGGTTGATGCTCGCACCTGGGCGTCAACTTGCTGGATGTCTGCAGGGTCCGGGTGGTCGGTTGGCTGGCCAGTTGAAGACTTTGTCGGAAGAAAAGCAGTCCTAGGTTTGTCACCGGTCTGCTGATGATTTGATTAACGAAAAGCATGTGACTGAAAGAGAAAGGTTCTGGCAATGTCTGCGGAAGCGGCCACGGAGTTTGACGACAAGACAAAAGAGCTGGGTGACAAGATCGTTGGTTTGACGTTGCTTGAAGCAAAGCGCGTTGTCGACTATCTGAAACAAGTTCATGGTATTGAGCCAGCCGGCGGCGGTGCCGTAATGATGGCTGGTCCATCGGCGGCCGTTGAGGCTAAGGTTGAACAGACCGAGTTCAATGTTGTACTGACCGGCTTCGGTGAGAACAAGATTGCCGTAATTAAGGTTGTTCGCGCCGTGAGTGGTCTGGGGCTTAAAGAAGCGAAGGACCTTGTGGAAGGAGTTCCAAAGACGCTGAAGGAAGGCGTTTCCAAGGAAGATGCCGAAAAGCTGAAGGCAGAAATTGCCGCGGCTGGCGGTACTTGCGATATCAAGTAGAGTCTGGCTGTTTTGGCGCGGCTTTTCGTACACTCGCCGGGAAAAAAACTTTCCCGGCGGTGGAGTTTGTCGCAGCTGATTTTGTTTAAGTAGCCCCGTTCGTGAATGAAGGCTCGGCACTTCGTGTCCAGCGAGCGTCTGACGTTGCATATCAAGAAGATGTTGGGTTTAGATCGAGGCAGCTGTTGACTTGCTCAGCAGGTGCCTTTCGTCGCGCGCTTTTTCTGCAGTTCGTGCTTGCTGAATCGGGCACGTCGTTTTAATTTGATTAATCAAGGGCGCTTGCGTCCGTACATTCCGCTCTAAAGCGAAGGCAGGGTTCCGTATGCCGATTCCGTCTGTTCGTACAATCGACCAGGACGAAGTGCGAAGCTTCGGGAAAATCAACGCGGAGTATGAGATTTCTGGTCTGACTTTGATTCAGACAGCGTCTTATGCCCGTTTTTTGCAGGCTGAGCGATCATCTCGTGATCGCCTGGACATTGGTCTTGAGGCGATTCTCCGCGAAGTGTTCCCTATCGAGAGCTACGATGGACAGTTTCGCCTTGAGTACATCCGTTATGAACTCGGGAAGCCGCGTTACACGCCCGAGGAATGTCGGCAACTGCGTTTGACCTATGGAATGCCGTTTCGGGTTTGGTTGCGGTTGGTCAAAGAACAGCCAGTTGAAGAGGAAGTTTATCTCGGCGATATCCCAATCATGGTGGGTGGTGGCGAGTTTATCATCAACGGTGCAGAGCGCGTTGTGGTAAGTCAGTTGCATCGATCGCCGGGCGTGGATTTCGTGATGGCGGAAGAAACCGCCAGTAGTGATCGCAAGACTCATTCCTGTCGAATCATTCCAGAGCGTGGTAGTTGGATCGAATTGCTTGTCAGCAAGCGGGATGCGATCGGCGTTCGAATTGATCAGAGCGGTAAGTTTTCCGCATTGACATTGTTGCGAGCGATGTCCAAGGCCTACTCATCGGATGCGGACATCATTCGTGTGTTTTACCCCACCGAGGTCATCAAGATTACGGCAAAGACAACATCTGCTGAATTGGAAGGCAAGTATTCAGTCGAAGATGTGGTGTTTCCGGCAAAACATGAGCGAGCTGGCGAGTTGATTGTTGATGCTGGTTATGAAATCAGCGACACCATGGCGGAAGAGTTGATTTCATCCGGGCTGAAGAGCGTGGAGATCGTTTCGGAAGTTCGGGATCCGCTGATTCTCAAAACGTTGGCAGAGGATGGGACATCGACGCACGAAGAGGCGTTGCTGAAGATATACCAGCGACTACGTCCAGGAAATCCTCCCAATCTTGACAAGGCCAATGATCTGTTTCGGGAGAAGTTTTTTGACGTGAATCGGTATCGCCTTGGGCGCGTGGGCCGGTTCCGCATTAATCGCAAGTTTCAACAGGACATCTCAGATGATGAGATGACGTTGAACCCTCAGGACTTCATCAATTCGATGAAGTACATTGTCCGACTTCGAATTGGTGATGGCACGGCACAGATTGACGACATTGATAACCTCGGAAATCGTCGGCTCAGAACTATTGATGAGCTAGCCGCAGACGAGATTCGAAAGGGCTTTTTGAAGCTTCGTCGAACCGTTCAGGAGCGTATGAGTCTGAAGGAAGTCGATGCGATGACGCCGCGCACGCTTATTAATCCCAAGAGCGTTTCGGCAGCCATCGATTATTTCTACGGTCGCAGTGAGCTCTCACAGGTTGTGGATCAGACAAATCCGCTTTCGATGTTGACGCACGAACGTCGTCTGTCGGCTTTGGGGCCTGGGGGTTTGAACCGAAAGCGAGCTGGTTTCGAAGTCCGCGACGTTCATATTTCCCACTACGGCCGTATTTGTCCGATTGAGACGCCGGAAGGGACAAACATTGGTTTGATCTCCAGTCTCAGTATTTATGCAAAAGTCGATGATTACGGCTTCTTGATTTCGCCGTACCGAGTTGTGAAAAACGCAAAAGTTACGGACGAAGTCGTTTGGCTTCGTGCTGACGAAGAGGCTTCCGGGATGGTCTGCCCGGCAGATACGCTCGTGGTGGATGGAATGATCGCTGAGGAGCGAGTTCTGTCTCGTACGAAGAGTGACGTGGTTTGGATTGATCGCAATGAGGTGCAGTACATCGATGTGGCGCCGTGTCAGATGGTTGGTGTTTCTGCTGGATTGATTCCATTCCTCGAGCACGATGATGCAAACCGGGCGTTGATGGGTTCGAACATGCAGCGTCAGGCTGTGCCGTTGTTAATTTCGGAGCGTCCGATCGTTGGCACGGGGATGGAGCAGTATGTCGCTCAGAATTCTGGCATGGTTTTGCGAGCAGAGAAGGCGGGCAAAGTCACTTTTGTTGATGCATGCAACATTGAAATTGATGGGCGACGTTATCCGCTGCGGAAGTTTACGCGGCTCAACGAACGAACGTGTCTCAATCAAAAGCCCATTGTGTCAGTCGGCGAGAAGGTGAAGGCCGGACAAGTTCTTTGCGATAGTGCTGCCACCAAAAAAGGGTCACTGGCACTTGGTCGAAACGTTCTGGTCGCGTTCATGTCATGGGAAGGATACAACTTCGAAGACGCGATCATTCTGTCGGAGCGTCTGGTTAAGGAAGATGTGTATACCTCGATTCACCTTGACGAATTTGATGTGGAGATTCGCGAAACCAAGCTGGGACGCGAGGAGTTCACGCGGGACATTCCAAACGTCAGTGAGAAGGCGCTTCGCCATCTGGACGATACCGGAGTAGTCAAGGTGGGTACCCGAGTTAACCCGGGTGACATACTTGTCGGCAAAGTGTCGCCCAAGGCCAAGTCCGAGTTGACACCGGAAGAGAAACTGTTGCACGCCATTTTTGGTCGTGCTGGTGAGGACGTTAAGAACGAAAGTCTGGAAGTTCCCTCTGGTGTTGGCGGAATTGTTATCCACACGGAGAAATTTTCGCGTCGCATGAGCCTTTCAGAAGTGGAACGCAAGCGATTTGAAGACGATCTGAAAAAAGTTGAAAAAGAGGGCGAAGCAGCAATTGCAGCGGCGTTCAGGACTTTCCTTGTGGAACTGGAGAGTGCCCTGGAACAACCTGTGACCGATGAAGACGGACGACATCTGTCAAAGCAGGAAGATTCGAAGGTTGTTGCTGACTACGCACGGCGATTTCATAGTCATTTCGAGGACATGGATATCCGCAGTCCTCAGAAAAAGACGGCAGCGCGGAAGGTTGTGCGGGATAATTGGATTCTGGTTGAGGATGTAATTGATCGTGAAGATCATCGTCTGAACAGCATGAAGCGCGGTGACGAATTGCCGAGTGGAGTTCTTCAGATGGTTAAGGTGTATGTAGCCTCGAAACGACAGATTTCCGTCGGAGACAAGATGGCGGGTCGTCACGGAAATAAGGGGGTTATCTCCAAAGTTCTGCCGATCGAGGATATGCCATTCCTTGCTGATGGAACTCCGGTCGACATTATTTTGAATCCTCTGGGGGTTCCGAGTCGTATGAATGTCGGTCAGATTCTTGAGACTCACCTCGGTTGGGCTGCTGGAAAGTTAGGCTACCGTGCGATTTGTCCAGTGTTCGACGGTGCTGGAGAGGAAGAAGTCAAGGAAGCATTGCGAGAGGCCGGACTTCCCGAGGACGGCAAGGCATTTCTGCATGATGGTCGAACGGGCGAGCGTCAGGAACAGCGAACAACAGTGGGTTTCATCTACATGTTGAAGCTGCATCATCTTGTCGACGACAAGGTACATGCTCGTGCGACGGGGCCATACTCCCTGATTACTCAGCAGCCGCTGGGTGGAAAAGCTCGTTTTGGGGGTCAGCGATTTGGAGAAATGGAAGTCTGGGCTCTCGAAGCGTACGGAGCAGCCTACATTCTTCAGGAACTGTTGACAGTCAAGAGCGACGACGTTGAAGGTCGTACAAAGATCTACGAGAGCATGGTTAAGGGAGAAAACACCCTTGAAGCTGGCACACCAGCAAGCTTTGACGTGTTGAATAACGAAATTCGTGGTCTGTGTTTGAACCTGCAGCTTGAAAAGGCCGTCCACTGATCGCAGTGATGCGGCTGATGTTGCTTGCAGGGTAGTCGCAAGCATTTCTGATTACAGATAGCGAGAACTGCTTCAGGATTTCTGAAGCGGAAGCTGTTTTGAACCTCCACTTTAGAGGAGATTCTGGCGTGAGTGTCAGCGAAGGTACATTTGATCGAGTCAACGACTATGCGTCTGTGAAAATCAGTCTCGCAAGTCCTCACGACATCCGCAGCTGGTCGTTTGGCGAGGTTAAGAAGCCAGAAACGATCAACTATCGAACCTATCGCCCCGAGCGCGATGGTCTATTCTGCGAGCGTATTTTCGGGCCGGAAAAGGACTGGGAATGCGCGTGTGGAAAGTACCGCGGCATGAAGTATAAAGGGATGATCTGCGATCGCTGTGGTGTGAAGGTAACGCATAGTCGCGTGCGCCGGAAACGCATGGGACATATTGAGCTGGCTGCGCCAGTTGTGCATATTTGGTTCTTCAAATCCATGCCCAGCCGCCTTGGCGCGCTGTTGAACATGAAGACCACATCTCTGGAAAAGGTGATCTATTTTCAGGACTACGTGGTTATTGAACCTGGCGATACCCCGCTGAAGAAATGTCAGATGCTGACGGAAGAAGAAGCCCGTCAGGCTCGTCGGGATTACGGTGATGGTAACTTCGAAATTGGTATGGGGGCCGAAGCGATCAAGAAGCTTCTGGCGTCGATGCGACTAGCAGAGCTGTCCGTGGAGCTTCGCGTTGAATTGGCGAAGACAGGCAGTCAGCAAAAGAGCAAGGACCTCATTAAGCGGCTGAAGATTGTTGAAGCTCTCCGCGACAGTGAGAATAAGCCCGAATGGATGGTTCTCGATGTTATCCCGGTTATTCCGCCGGACCTTCGTCCGTTGGTGTTGCTTGATTCTGGCAATTTTGCGACCAGCGATCTGAACGACCTTTACCGTCGAATCATTAATCGCAACAACCGACTTAAGAAGCTGGTAGACCTCAATGCTCCAGAAGTAATCGTCCGTAACGAAAAGCGAATGCTGCAGCAGTCTGTCGATGCGTTGTTCGACAATAATCGCTGTAAGCGTCCGGTTCTTGGGTCGTCAAATCGTCCGCTGAAATCCCTGACCGACATGATTAAGGGCAAGCAGGGGCGATTCCGTGAAAACCTGCTGGGTAAGCGAGTCGATTACTCTGCGCGAAGCGTTATCGTAGTTGGACCGGAATTAAAGCTTCACCAATGCGGACTTCCCAAGAAGATCGCGTTGGAGTTGTTCCAGCCATTCGTGATCCGCCGACTCAAAGATTTGGGACACGCCGATACGATCAAAAGCGCCAAACGGATGCTTGAGCGTCGCGACGAAGACGTATGGGATATTCTTGACGA
Source organism: Planctomycetota bacterium (assembly GCA_031424595.1). Classification (GTDB taxonomy): domain Bacteria; phylum Planctomycetota; class Planctomycetia; order Planctomycetales; family Planctomycetaceae; genus SXXK01. The sequence goes on along the minus strand of JANPHT010000007.1, from coordinate 14,315 downwards.
TGTGATTCGTAACCATCCGGTCATGCTGAACCGTGCTCCGACCCTGCACCGCATCGGTATTCAGGCGTTCGAGCCGACGCTGGTGGAAGGAAACGCAATTCGATTGCATCCGCTGGTCTGCAAGGGATTCAATGCCGATTTTGACGGCGACCAGATGGCCGTCCATCTTCCCTTGTCCATGGAAGCACAGATTGAAGCGACGACATTGATGATGTCGACGCATAATATTTTCAGCCCGGCTAACGGCGCGCCGATCATCAGTGCGTCGCAGGACATCGTGATGGGTTGTTATTACCTGACTCTGAAGCGATTGGATCGCCCGGGCCAGGGAATGGTTTTTGCCTCAGCGGAAGAAGTCTTCATGGCTTTCTCGCTGGGTAAGATCAATCGCCATGCGACGATTCGGTTGCGACTTCCTCGAGGTAAGCGAGTTAAGGGTGAAGGCGCGGAGACGTTTCGGCAGGGTGGTCTCGTTGAGACATCACCAGGCCGCGTGATCTTCAATGACATCCTCCCGAAGAAGATGTCGTTCTACAACCAGACGCTGGGCAGCAAGGATCTTGCTCGAGTCATTTCCGACTGCTATCAGGAACTGGGTCGTCGCGAGACAATTGAATTGCTCGATCGCATGAAAAGCTGCGGTTTCCGAGCTTCAACGGAAAGCGGTTTGTCGTTCGGTGTCAGCGACCTTAAGACGGCTCCCAATAAGGAACAGGTTATCGGAGCGTCGGAGAAGCAGGTGTTGAAGCTTCTGAAGAACTACGAAAAAGGTGTGATCACCAATCAGGAGCGTTACAACAAGGTACTCGACATCTGGACGCATGCTCGGGAAGAGATCACCAAATCCATGATGGAGCAGCTGAAAGACGACGTGCGAGAAGAAGGTGCCTACGTCAACCCGATCTATCTCATGGCGCATTCTGGTGCTCGAGGTGGTGTTGGTCAGATTCAACAGTTGGCCGGTATGCGGGGTCTGATGGCCAAGCCAAGCGGCGAGATTATTGAAACGCCAATTAAGTCAAACTTCCGTGAGGGCCTGTCGGTGCTGGAATACTTCAGCTCGACTCACGGAGCTCGAAAGGGTCTGGCTGATACCGCTCTGAAGACCGCAGATAGCGGTTACCTGACTCGTAAACTGGCAGATGTCTGCCAGAATATGGTCATCACGATGCATGACTGCAAGACGACCAAGGGTCTGACCCGCGGCGTTGTCTACCGTGGTGAGAAGGTCGAAGTGGGTCTGGCAGATGCGATCCGTGGTCGCGTGAGCCGAACGAACATCGTCAACCTGATCACCGAGGAACCGATCGTTCGTGAAGGCGATATGATCACAGTGGAGAAGTCTCGCAAGATCGAAGAAATGGGTTTGGAGCGTATTCAGGTGCGCAGTCCGATGACATGCGAATGTACTCTCGGCCTGTGTCAGCAGTGTTATGGAATGGACCTTTCGACCGGTGACCTTGTCGAAATGGGTATGGCTGTTGGGATCATTGCTGCTCAGAGTATTGGTGAGCCCGGTACTCAGTTGACCATGCGAACGTTCCACATCGGTGGTGTGGCGTCGAAGGACGTCGAAACCAGCGAACTGTTCGCTAAGCGAGCCGGTCAGGTTCGATTTACTCGAATCCGCAGCGTTATTAACGCTGAAGGCCGCCAGGTGGTTCTCGGTCGAACTGGTGAAATCAGCATCGTCGATGATCGTGGACGTGAAGTTGAAAAGCAACGTGTTCCAAACGGTGCGGTTCTGTCTGTTGCTGAGAATCAGGCTGTGAAGCCCAATGATGTTCTTTGCACATGGGACCCTCACTCGATTCCGATTATTGCCCAGGTAGGTGGCCGAGTTCGGCTCGAGGATTGTGTCGAAGGTCAGTCGATTCGTACTGAGCGCGAACAATCAGGCACAATGCGTAGAACGATTACCGAGCATAAGGCTGGTCTCCATCCGCAGGTAATTGTGGAAGACGGTAACGGAAAGATCCTCGACTTCTATTATCTGCCTGAAGGTGCGAGCCTTGATGCGGAAGAAGGCGGACATATTTCAGCCGGTACCGTGGTGGCTAAGACGCCACGAGAATCGACGGGGACACAGGATATCACTGGTGGTCTTCCGCGGGTCACCGAATTGTTCGAAGTTCGTAAGCCGAAAGACCCCGCCGTTGTTGCTGAAATCGACGGCGAAGTGGAATTCCCTGCAGAGAAGAAGCGTGGCAAGCGAATCGTGCTCGTGAAGGGTGCCGACGGAACCGAGGTTGAACACGTGATTCCTCACGGAAAGGATCTGCAGGTTCATCCGGGCGATATGGTGAAAGCCGGCGACGCACTGGTGCGTGGTCCGCTCGTACCGCAGGACATATTACGAGTTAGTGGTCCGGAAGAAGTGCAGCAATATCTGTTGCACGAAATTCAGAACGTGTATCGTGCGCAACGAGTAGAAATCGATGACAAGCACATCGAAATTGTCATCGCTCAAATGCTGCGAAAGGTGCGAGTAGACAGCGTTGGCGATACCGACCTTCTACCAGGTTTGCTGATTGACAAGTTTGAACTCAAGAAGATTAATGACGGGCTAGAGGCCAAAGGCAAGGTTACCGACCCTGGTGGCTCTGACTTTGAAATCGGCGATCGTGTGCTGCTCACAGATATTGAAGCGGTCAACGCGGAGGTCAGCAAGCCAATCAAGCACACGTCATTGAAGCGAGCCAAAGCCAGTCCTCAGTTGCTGGGGATCACTAAGGCCGCCGTTTCAAGCGAAAGCTTCATTTCTGCAGCAAGCTTCCAGGAAACCACCAAGGTGCTGACTGAAGCGGCTCTGGGTGGGAAAGTGGATAATTTAGTGGGTTTGAAGGAAAATGTGATTCTCGGACACTTGATTCCGGCGGGAACAGGCTTCCACCTTCATCAGGATGCGCAGGTTCGAATTCACGATTCAGCCCTTCGCGAACAGGAAGAGCAAAAAGCCAAGATTGCCGCTGCTCGCAAGGATTTAATGGGAAGTAATGAATTGCAGGCCCGGCGAGTCGATCCGGACCGTCCTTCGGCTCCATCATTGGCGGATCTGACACCCGATGATCCGCTGTGATCGAGGAATTAGAGTGATCAGGGACATGTAAGGTTGACGATCAGGGGAGGCGTGGATAAAGTGCCGCGTTTTCCGCAATTCATGGTAAGAGTGGTTTAAGCGTTTTCAGTTTGTGGTTCTTTTGCTTTTGTCTGGCGATTTATGCCCACCATTAATCAACTTATTCGCAAACCCCGAATTCAGCAGTCTACCAAGTCAAAGACGCCCGTCCTTGAGGGCTGCCCTCAAAAGCGTGGTGTGTGTCTTCAGGTAAAGACTGTCACCCCGAAGAAGCCGAATTCCGCTCTGCGAAAGGTCGCCCGTGTGCGACTTTCCAATGGAAAAGAAGTGACAGCTTATATTCCGGGCGAAGGGCATAACCTTCAGGAACACTCGATTGTTCTGATTCGCGGTGGTCGTGTTCGCGACCTTCCAGGTGTGCGTTACAAGATCATTCGTGGCGTGCTTGATACCCTGGGCGTTGCTGATCGTCGTCAAGCTCGCAGCTGTTACGGTGCAAAACGCCCAAAGGGTGGTGGAGCTGCGGCCGCCGCTGGTGCAAAAAAGAAGAAATAGCCAGTTGGCCACGTTGTTTGGCCGCTGTTGAATTTCGCGAGACAGCCTCTTGCGGCGTTTGGCGAAATAGGTGTCTGAAAACAGATTTCCGGATCGTGTAACTGAGAGTTTCATTCGATGGTTAAGAAGTTTACTGCTAGTCGAAAACAGCTGAAGCATGATACGCGGTTCAGCAGCCTGCTTGTTTCAAAATTCATCAATTGCCTTATGTATGATGGCAAGAAGAGTGTTGCGACCGGTGCGTTTTATCGTGCCATGGAGCTGATCAAAAAGCAACTTCCCAACGAAGATCCGCTGAATGTTTTTCTGGCAGCTGTGGACAACGTTAAGCCGGCGATCGAAGTACGATCGAAGCGAGTGGGCGGTGCTACCTATCAAGTTCCAACACCGGTAAATCCTCGCCGCCAGCAGGCACTTTCAATTCGTTGGATTTTGGAAGCTGTTCGTGGTCGAAAGGGCCGTCCGGTTGACAAGTCTCTGGCTGAAGAGTTTGTGGCTGCCTTTCGACGTGAAGGTGCTGCCATGAACAAACGAGAGAATGTGCATCGTATGGCTGACGCGAACAAAGCGTTCTCGCACTTTGCCTGGTAGTCAGGTTTGGTCAAGCGTTGTTACGAATAAAAGCCAGTGAGGATCAAGAGATCTCACTGGCTTTTTTTATCATTGATCGTGTCTTTGAGATTGCTGCTACTTTACTTTACTTTGATGTTTGCTGAGTTGAGTGCCTCAGGCCCAGTTAAACGGAATGCCATCCGTTGCGATTTGATGGAAACGAGCACTTGGCCTGTCATGAGACGGTGCAGGGCTCATTTGGGGCGGGCACTTCGCAGAGTTGCTCTGCGTCCGTGTTCGATGTGGCCCTTTGCTTGTTTGATACGAGCAACTCTAAGGCCAGGTTTTCGGACGAAGCATCGGGAATCGGCAAGCAAGACTTGCTTGGGGCAGTCGGATTCTGCTTGTCGGTGCTTGGCAGTCGCGGTCAATGGCTCACTATGGTGATAGCTTTCGGAGGGCAGTAGCACCTGCGGTCGTCTTATAGACTTCGTAACCGCCGGCTGTGGCGAGGTCTATTTTTTGTCCGTTGGACAGTTTTAATGTGACCGGCAAAGCCGTTCCTGTCAGTGTCACCCAGCGAATCTGGTAGCTGGAGAGCGAATTTGCTGGTGTTAACGAAAATGTTCCCAGTGAAGTAGTGCCGACGAGTATCGACAGTGTTTGCGATGTTGTCATATTGTTTGTGATTGTGAATTTGGTCTGGCCTGCTTGACTGATTCGAGGCTTCGGACGGTAAATGCGTACGTAGCCAGCTGTGAGTTTCGTTAGGTCGATTGGGTTTTTCCGGACAGTCCTGACGCCGCCGAAGTTCTGCTCACACACGAAGTTTGGGCTGCCGGCAGAGTTTACGGAAGCAACGACTGAAGTATGCTGCACAGCAGTAGAAGTTGAGCCCGCATAAACGAACTTTGTATTGCGGTACTGAATAATGTCCCCGGGCTGAACTTTGGAGCTTGGGTTTGAATCTACCCATTTTCCGTTTGTGATGGTCACAGTCTTAACCAGTGTACCCCAAACATAGTCACCCGGTGACGGGGCATCGGCCCCAAGGTCGACAGCGACAAACTCCGCGCCGGCAATACGAAGTGCTTCGATGGCTGTATGTGCACACTCACCGCCGCCGCAGCGAACTCCAACTTTGCCGGTGACGTAGGAGGCCACCTTTGAGTTGAGCGACTGCGCAGAACATATGGGAGGAAGAATGAGCAGACAGGCCATTACCACGAAAGCTTGAAGCCGCATATTCATTGCTCTCTTCCATCGATTCAAAACTGGGAAGTAAGTTCGGTTCGCTGAAAACAGTATAGCCATACCATCGCGATGTCGTCCATATGGTATTAGGAGTGTTTTTTGATCCCATGAGTTTTTCATCAGCTCCAGAAGTCCTGCAGGCGTTCCTGAGCAGCAACATCCAACGGGAATTGTTTGCTGAATGCATGGTCGGCGATGCCCGCGTATTCTCGAAGGCATTCGTGGACATGCTCAGGGCGGACTCGAATGCCGTTGACTTTGTCGATCGCCAAAGTCTGCGGATGGATCGGAACCAGTTGCTGCGTCTCGTCCGTCGCGCCGAGTACTCGGTTTCCGGAAATGCCCGGTGCGAGGAACATGATAGAACCGATGGACCAGTGATCTTTCCCTTCGCCATTGTTGTAGTTTGGCGTCCGGCCCATTTCGCTCTGGATAATCAAGACCATCCTGTCGCGGATTTGTAACTCGTCCGCCTTGCGCAGTAGATAATCGATGCCGGCGAGGAATTCGGGAATCAGCTTCATCTGATCCAGGTCGTTCTTATTGTGACTGTCGAACTGTCCAATCGAGAGGTTTGCGGAAATGCAAACCCCCGCTTTGAACCCGGCCAAAGCAATATCCGCCTGCTGGGCCAGCCGTTCTTTTGCAGGCTCTTTTGGAATGAAGGGGACGACTCGCTGCAAGGCTTTCGAATTGACCTGCGCGGAATACAGCATACTCTGACTGCGCTCGACCCGCGGAAGGCGTGTGCTGGAAACTCGGGCTTCGAATTGTTCCTGCAAAGTACGCTCGATGCGATCTGACACAAATGCATCGTGATACGGAGCGCCCGCGTTGCCTTCCACATAGTCAGCTTTTGCCAGGAGATTCAGTGATTGCAGATAGGGCACGCGGGACATTGGCACCAGATTGCCTGTTGCTGAGTAATTGCCGAACGTCAAGAATGCCAGCGGTGCCTCAGCGCCTTTGCAGGCCGCCATGAGTGCAGGAAACGTCGGATAGTTTGTGCTGTCGAGTTTTCCGGTGGCCATATACCTGGCACACGGCGTATGGTTGTTGACGGAGAAATCCAGCCCATTGAACGTACGAAGTTCCCGACCGTATCTCGCGAAGAAGTCTTCATTGCTCATTCCTTTTTCAATGTGCTTTGCCGTCGGCGCAAAGCGGTGCTCCCCGGCGGTGAGGATATCGCCCTGTTGATAGAGTCGATTGATACCATTGACGCCCTTTGGGTCCATCAAACAAGTCGTGTCCCAGCCTCCCGAGGCGTTGAAGACAACGTAATATGGGCCAGCATAGCCTTCCATGTCGGTCTTCTTTGCTTCATCAGCTCGAAGCATAGAATTCATGCCAATGGGCGAGGCAAAGCCCAGTCCAGCGGCACTACAAAGGCTAAGAAAGTTGCGACGATGCATTGGAACGAGCTTTCCGTGTTCAGTTTTCGGTGTTCAGAAAAGGCAGAGTTTGAGTGAGTCTGTTTGCGGCCTTAGTTGTTTAGTCTGCCTACGTGTTTTCAAACTGCGATGACGGAAGACTGAAGACCCTTACTCATACAAAAACTCATGCTGCCTCAACAAATATGTCACCACCGCGCGCCAGGCTCGTAGGGTGTAGTGGGGGTCTTCTGTGTGGAATTCTTCGCGGCCGCCACAGAAATAGGTTTCACGACGCTCAAACCGGCCCTGAGCGTTCGCGTCAGAAATGATGCCTGTGAAAAGCTGGAAAGTGCGTTCGATTTCGGGATGATTCGAAGCGAGTTCCTGTCCAAGCATTCGTTGGTGAAGCGATACGATTGTCTGGCGAATCCGCTGGTTCGACATGTCGTCGCCCGGTACGACGGTTGGTTCGATGGTGGGGAACAGCAATCGCTCGGCAGTCGGCTTTCGAAAGTCGCGAGCCACGTGAAAGCAGGCTACGTCGTTCGCGAGGATTCTCTGAATGGCTCCCATCGCTCCGCTGGGATCGGCGTTGCGTTCGGTGATGGAGATCGAATCAATGCCGCCGTAGAGAATTTTCGTTTCGCCCTGAAGACGACCCCAATCTTTGCCAAAAACTGCCTTCAGTTTGCTTTCGAGTTGCTCGGGGCCCAGAAGCTTGACGATTCCGATGTCATCCAGTTCTGCCGCTCGAACGGGATTGGTCGCTGCCAGCAGTAATCCGTCAACGCGGTAGAAGTCTGAATCAATCAGTCCGCGAAATACGGACTTAAGGTTGAACCCCTTATCGGCGAATGCTCGGGCTGTGTTTTCGATTAGTGATCGTTGAGCCAGATACGCGCGGCGGCGAGCAGTGAAGAGAGGGTCCTCGATATTATCTGGCGGTTGCAGAGTTTTTCGTCCGAAAAGTATGTAGTACACATGTTCGACCATCGCTGTTGCAAACCGTGGATCCTTCACGGCGCGTTCAGCCAGCCATTGCGGAGCTCGCCATCGTTCGCTCGACGGCATGTCTTCGCCTTCAAAGCCTGCCTGGAACATATCCGTGTACCAGCCCTCTTTACGGGGCATCACGTGACCTTCAAAGTCGAAATCCTGAAAAATGCTCGATACTGGGTCAATCGTGCGATGACAGACAACGCAGTCCGGAGCCTGCATCGTTGGGATCTCATACTTCGCTGCAACGGCGGACGCATCCGTTGAACGTGGCGCAAGCTGCATAATATCGATGCCCAGGAAGTGCTGATAAAACATTCGAGCACGCAGACGATTGCGATTTGTCTCCGTCGACGGGTATCGTCGCAGATAGTGAAACATGCTCAGAAAGCCTGCGTGTGGATATAGCCCGGTTGCAGATTCCTGGGTCTTCCCATCGCGTCCTGTCAGGGCGGAAAGTCTGGCGGGAATGTATTCGAAGGGATCTTCGGGGTTCTTGAACTGGTCCTTGATACTATCGAAGACGCCATAACCGCGAGCCGAGTAGGGCGACACCATGATGTAGTCGGCGGTCGCAAGTTCTGTGAATGGTCTATCGTTGCGGACGATGTGTTCAATTAGACGCAGAGGTTCCTGAATCAGTGTATCGCGATAGACATCTGCAAGTTTCCATCCCGCGCGCTGCCTTTCAGCCTCGGGCAGATGGCTGAAGTCATGATGTTGGTACCACAGGCGAGTCTTCTCGAAGTGATGATACGAGAGAAGTGTTTCGGCGTTGTCTTCGATGCCGATCGTCAAAAAAATGTCGTTGAAACCTTCCTTGAGACGATCGTAAAAAGCGTCCTCCTGCAGCACCTGGTCAAGGATTGCGGCGACGGCAGCATCGCCATGCTGCCGGACTTCATCGAGTTCAGAGCTTGCTGGCAGACGGCCAGCCAGCGAAAGCGTGATGCGGCGGAGGCGTCTCTCGGGAGAGACCATTGCAACGCCTTCGAAAAACGGTGTTACAATAATGCCTGCATGAGTGTTGTCTGCTGGGGGATCGGCGTTCTGTGGATCGAGTTGCCGGACAAATTGTTGCAGAATCTTTAGTCCTGCAGAATTCGATTTCAGCACTTCGCCTCCGCCATGGTCAAGTTTCCCTATGGCTTTCAGCAGTAACCGCGACTGATCACCGTCGATGCGCTGAGCCATGGATTCGAAAGCGGTTCGGTTAAAATCGAGCCATTCGGCCCCTCGTTGGTCGGCAGCGATGTGCGGATGTAATCGAAACTCACTATCTGCTGCCTCACCTTTCTCATTATGACATCGCAGGCAGGATCGTTCGCCAACCTTGGCCCAAACTTCATCGTCAAAAAAACGATCTTCCAAAATGCAGCCGGGAACAGCCTGAGGCGAAGTCTGCTGCGCAGCGCGAGCGTCAGCAGCAAGTATGAGCCACGAGACAAGGAAAAAGATTTCAGTTATTTTCATGTCATTTCCCAACAAAGAAGGAGGATTGCATCCTACCGTCTTTCGGAGTGCCGGATTACCATTGATCGGAATTCCGATCGAAGAGTTTACAGAAATCATTTGAGGGTTCGACGATGCGAACAATGCAAACCATCACTTTGATCACTCCGGTAGTGCTTGCTTTCATGTCCTTCATACAGCCAGCGTTTCCACAGGAATCCGTGCCAGAGAGTGTCGTTTTCGAGAAGAACATCGAGTATTCGAACCCTGATGATCAGCATCTGCAACTCAACATGGCTCGCCCTAAAGTCGGGGCAGGGCCGTTTCCTGCGGTGATCTGTATCCACGGCGGCGGGTTTCGAGCAGGATCACGGGAAAGCTTCAATGGACTCTGTCTGCAGTTGGCGGAAAAGGGATATGTTGCGGTCACAGTGTCTTACCGGCTGGCTCCCAGGTACCAGTTTCCAGCAGCTGTGCATGACGTTAAAGCGGCGGTACGCTGGGTGCGAGCGAATGCGGCCATGTATCAAATTGATCCTGAACGGATAGGGACTACAGGTGGTTCAGCGGGCGGCCATCTGGCGCAGTTTCTTGGAGTGACAAGGGGAGTCAAGAAATTTGAAGGCGATGGAGGACATCCGGAATACTCCAGCAGTGTCAAGTGCGTCGTTAATTTTTATGGTCCAAGCGATTTCACAAAGTCCTATGATGCGAGTGTTGATGCAAAAGACGTTCTGCCCCTCTTTCTTGGAGGAAACCTGCAGCAGCAGCGACATCGTCATATTGAATCCAGTCCACTTTACTGGGTCACGCCCGATGCAGCTCCGACCCTGTTTGTTCATGGAACCAATGATGCTTACGTAGCCCACGAACAGGCTGAATGGATCACGGAACGAATGAAGGCGGCAGATGTTGAAGCCACGCTGATGACCATTGATGGCGGCGACCATGGGTTTCGCACTTCCAGTCCGGAGGTCAAAACCATGATCGACAATGCTCGCCTCGACTTTTTTGAGAAGCACTTAAAGAAGTAGCGTTCGATGTTCCTTTCAGGTTTCTGCGATGACGACAAAAAAGGCAATTCTACTGACCATCGTTTTGGGTTTTGTGGCTCTCGTCGTTGGACTTGGACTCATGGTCACGCTGATTGATATCAACTCCAGCGGTGCCGAGCGCAAGGCCGCCGCGCTTGGTCAGATCGTTGGCATCGTGACTGTCATCCCCATTGCCGTTGTTTGGATTACGTGGGGGCTTCAGATGCGAAAGCAGAACAAAGCCAATGTCCTTAAACGGAAGAGCCTCGGTTAACTTGTGCTGCGTCAATTGTCCAGCAACTGTCAATCGCGAGCAAGCGAGTATTCAGGGTCCAGCAGCCAGAGAACGGGCGGAGTCAGAACAGCAAGCATGTTTGCACAGGCGAGTGGAAGCATCGCCATCGGAACGTTCAGGAAATTTGTGGCCTGTGGATAGACTATGCACAAAGAAGAGATCCCGCCAACAGCCCCAATGGCAATCGCTGTGATTAATTTTTGCATCATGAATTGACGCACTACTGCTGGCGATTCTTCATAGACAATGGAACAAATCGCAATCGGGACGGCGATCATCACTCCGAAAAAGCAGACAGCGAAGACGGCAATGTTGAGTCCGGCGCCGGTGATCCTCGGAGAAAGCGCATCCATCTCAACAATGAAGAGTTGTTCCACATTCACGGCCGTCAACGTCAGCGTCATTGCCGCAGCGACAAAAGCGGAAAAATGAATTCGACCTGAGACGCCTTCTGCATGCCGACCCGACGACATCCACGCGGCAATTCCGCAAACGCCAATCCCTGTGAAAAATGCAGATGCACGAACCGCTTCGAAGGCGAACCATAGCCACTCTGGTTTCATGGCCATTCCCAGCATCAGGCCAAGGACTGTAGCGCCCATGCAGTGCCAGACGACGCAATCGTCGCGCATCAGCAGCCATATCGGTACGATAAACTGAGCCGTGAGTAAGACCAAAGCCATGCCGCATTGAAGCAATGGTTCACCTTCAATGAGTTCAGTCGCGTTTTGAAAGGGGATGAAGACGCTGGTGGAAAGTTTCAGCAACCTCTTGAACAGCATACCCATGATGGCTGTGCAGAAGAAGCAGGAGACAATTGCGTTCACCACATAAACGAATGCAACGGCGCGATATCCTGAAGCAAAATGTTCTCCGCGAACAAATCTGGCGGCCGGCCCCGGGACATAGATTTCAAAAGTGTTTTCTGGTCGCGCCGTTTCGACAGTTTGGGCGTGTTTCTCCATCTGAACGGCGCGATCAATGAGTGTACGAAATTCGTCCGGCATCATGGCGCGGCCAAATTCGTCGTAGCAAACGCCCTCCACCTCTAACTCTCCAGTTTCCGCGATGTCAAGCGGATACTGGACGGTCGCGCGCAAGGGTCTTTCCGGTATTGGATTCTTGACTGACGGAAGCCGTGGAGGTTGAAGCCGCTTCTTTTTCGCAGGCCGAGGAGGAGGTGGCCAGTTTCCGTATGCCAGAAATTCTCGGACAGTGGATCGCTTCGTTGTTGTTTGGTTGGAGATCATGTCCTCCACATCAATGAGATTCCATCGCGCCAGCAATTGCAGTTGCGACAGGGACAACGGCCCCCGCCGCTCGATCAACTTGCCGACGTAAAGCTCAGCAATGTCTGGAGCTTCTGAATCCTTTGGGACTGCCGCTGCCTCAAAGGGATCTGTCAGCTGGGCGACGACCTTCACAACGGCACTGCATTTAGGGCAACGAATGTGCTTATCAAGCAGATGAGTTCCCAGCCGACACTGGTATTTGCATTGGTTACAGGATGCGTAGGGCATGGGTCCCAGCAAGGCGAATTCGAACTCAGGTGTGTGAATGGAACGTGGGTGAAGAGTACCCTGGCGGGGCTGGTGGTTCAAATCGCGAGCTCTGGGAATTCTGGCACTTATTCGTGCCGTTTGGCGGCATACAGTGGCACACTTCTTTCTATGGAGGAAGGTCGGCGTTAGATTTCTTCGAGGAACATAACTCCAACTGCAAGTTCGATGCGATTGTTGCTAAAACGATGTTGTTCAATGGAGGAAACCTCAATGCGATCAGTCTGGCAGTTTCATACGTCCGGGGAACTGGTCTTTGGCTGGGGAGCGGTGAGGAAGCTGCCTGGATTGATGTTGCGGCGGAAGTTTGGGAGGGTGTTTCTGGTGAGCGATCGAGTGCTTGCCGCGAACGGGATTCTGGATCGCGTTTATGGGCCGCTGGTGGAGGCCGGGCTGGATGTCGAGGTGCTTGATTGTGGGGAGCCGGAGCCGTCGCTGAATTTGGCGATGGAGATTCTGGAGCAGGCGAGACGGTACCGGCCGGATGTCATCCTCGGATTGGGTGGCGGTAGTAATATGGATCTCGCCAAGGTCACGGCGGCGGCGTTTTCTCATGGAGGTTCGCCACGAGACTATTTCGGATGGGATCGAATTCCGGGTCCGGTGGTTCCGCTGGTTTGTGTTCCGACGACATCGGGGACGGGCAGCGAGGTGTCTCACGCGGCCGTGCTGACGGATTTGGAGAATGCGATCAAGGTCAGCACTCTGAGCAACTATCTGCGTCCGGCGATTGCAGTGGTCGATCCTGAGCTGACCTTGTCATGTCCGGCAAAGGTGACGGCCGACAGCGGCATTGACGCTCTGACCCATGCGATCGAAGCCTGCACGGCAGTGGACATCGACAAGATGTCGCTGGCGGAGAATGAAACGGCGGCCTATGAAGGACGAACTCCTCTGGGCGAGTGTCTCGCAGAGAAAGCGATTGAGCTGATCGGCAGGCATTTGATCACAGCGGTGCGGGAACCTGGCAATCGGGAGGCTCGCGAAGGGATGAGTCTGGCGGCCACGCTCGCGGGAATGGCGTTTTCGAATTGTGCGGTCGCGGTTGTTCACGCTCTGGAATATCCGATGGGTGGCGAATTGCATGTTTCGCACGGTGCCGGGAATGGGCTGCTATTGCCGTTCGTGATGCGGTTTAATCTGCCGGAAACGCCGGGCGACGTTTGCTCGGATCGCGTCGTTGCTTGGGGAGGACACGTCAGGGAGGGATGAATTGGCGGCGGCGGAACTCGCGATCTCGGCGGTGGAGAGGCTCAAACGGGCGATCGGGATTCCCGACCGCATTCGCGATCTCGGCGGTCGAGAGGATCAGTTGGCTCGGTTCGCGGCGAAGGCGTTCACGATCAAACGATTGATGATGGTGAATCCTCGCCAACCGACGGAGGATGACTTGTTGGGGATTTTGAGGGCGGCGTTTTGATGCAAAGGCGTTCCGATGGATTACGCGAAGTTGCGGGCGTGGTGGGCGAGTCGGCAGGGCTTGGATGGGTCGCAGGCGGAATGCTTTGCGGCGGAGGTGCTTGCTCGCAGCGGATGGGCTCGATCGGTCGGCGGGGTTGGGCCTTATCTGACGCTATTTCCCAGGGCCAAGCTGAGTCGTGATTCGGTTGACGCGGCTCTGGCGGCATCTGCACCGCTTGATCTTCAACCGGCGGAAGAAGGGAGCGATCGATTTTTGCTGCCGGATCACGTGGATGATTTTCGTAGGTTTACGTATGTTAAGAGGCCGCCGTACGCTCTGGTGAGTAGTCTTGATGGACGATTTACAGCACGGCGAGATGTTCGGAGTCTGCTCGATCCAATCGATCAGGTTCGATACATTTTCAAGGATTGCAGTTCAGGCTTTTCTGATCTGTCGAGCCATGCGATTTTGGATCGCGGCCGATTGATTGGGCTCTGGGATTATGATGTGGAATCGCAGTCGATCGTGGCGGCAACATTCGTGAAGCGGGACAAGCAATTAGAGTCGGCAATTCGCGTAACGGAGTCGTTCGTGAGGGATCAATTGAGCGATGCGAGAACGTTTAGAACCCGTCCAAAAACTACTCCGTGTTTTCCGGGTGTGGCCGGATGGTGTAGTTCCATTGGGGACAGACGTCGTGTCGGGTGAGTTGGATGTTTTTGAATTCAGCTTTTGAGACTTTCAGCCCGGTCAGGTAGGTT
>JANPHT010000006.1:0-21355 GCA_031424595.1 Planctomycetota bacterium | reverse complement strand
CATCACAGCGTACCCAGAGATTCACGGTGGCTCCATAAAGAATAGAATCGTTGGTCCGTCCGATTCCCTGCAGGTCATTCTTGGCCACGGGCGGCAAGGGGGCGATCCCAGTGCCACTGACAAGCGTCTGCAGCGGGAACTTCAACTCATGCAGTTTGTGCAGGGCCGTCTCGACCGACCTCGCCACAACCTGAATCGTGCCAGCCTGCGAAGCCGTGGGAGCCACTGCCAGCGTGAGTTGACAATGTTGCGGTAAAGATTTTTTGAGAGCGGCAATCGCGTCTGTGGATGGCATGCTGCCGGATTCCAGAACGCCAATCGCGATTTTCCCGTCTTCAGTTTCCGGAAAATACTGAAATAGTTCCTCCTTGCGAGCGACTGCCCGCATGGGGCCTGATCCCATGGCAAAATAGTCACCGGTGGCGACTTTCCAGCCTGCATACTGACTCATCAAACAAGCAGCGACGGGATGGTCAGTACGGACTTGAATTTGGGGGACGGGAAGCAATTGAGAATCGTGGGGCACCAAATCGACTTGCGCCATGCCGGATAAGCAAATGCGCGCGAGCAAGAGTCCCGCTTCAAGTCCACCTTCCACGTTAACGCCAAAATCGAGCAAGCTGACATCTTCAACGTCCCGAGTTCCGATTCGCAGTGATTCCGTTCGTGCCCTCGCAAAGGCCGCAAGGTGAGCAGCACGCTGATTTAGTTGATCGATTTTCACTTTTGCTTTACCGAATATAGTCAACGGTCGGGAAGTTCAGGGTTTGTTAGTCGCAGAATCATGACTCAGGGATCTGCGTCAAGGTTGTTATTCCAGCATACTCAACGGATTGCCCTTATTCTGCAGCGGCATGCTCACGGGTCCACCGACTCGATGGGATTCGAATACTGACAACACCATCTCGATGGCACCACGTGCCTCATACATAGAACATTTCGGCTGGCGATCTTCCTTGATGGCATCAATCAGATCTCGCGCGGCCGCAGGATTTCCGCCTTCATATCCAGTCAGTGTGATTGTCTCAGGCTGATCAATGCCGTTCGAAGAAATTGTCCGCCATGATTTTCCAGAGGCAGACGATCCCCACGTCGCGTCATTCAGAAGGAACGCAGGATTGGCATAGCCGGATGTATGATCGATGACGCCTTTACTGCCGAAAATGCGCAGTCCAAAGCGATTGGGACTTCCTCCAGCGGCCTTTTGCGAAGAAAAATATCCAGTACTCCCACTCTGGAATCGGTACATGGCATCAACTCGATTTCCGGCAAGTGGCCCAACCCCTTCGTTTCCCGGCTTTACATGTTCTCGAGTGACTCGCTTCCCATCCTGATAAACAGTTGCAAAGCAGGATTCCGGATTTCCGGCAAACGCCCGCATCAGGTCCAATACATGCGTTCCAAGGACCCAGAGATCCTCCGATCCGCCCCTCGCGTCCTCCTTGCCTCTGGCACGAATCTCGAGGACGTCGCCAATCTCGCCGGACTGGATTAGTTTTTTGATCACATCCAATTGAGGTGAGTAGCGACTGATATGAGCGACAGCGAGTTTCAGGTGTCGCATTTCACACGCCTGAATCATTTCATCCGCTTCCCCGATGGTCCGACAAAATGGCTTTTCCATATACATGTGACAGCCATGTTCAGCACAGGTCAGCACCATTTCTCGGTGCTGGTCAATCCAACGCGGGCAAACGGCAACCACGTGCGGCTTCTCTTTGGCCAACATCTCTCTGTAGTCCGCGTAGGCTCGTGCCGCACCGGTTCTTGTGACCGCCTTTGCGCGACCGGCCTCGTCCGGATCGGCAACCGCTACGACTTCGCAGTCGTCCATCGCTTGCCAGACGGCATCCAAGCCATGCCCATAATCACCTCGTCCCGTGCTGCCGATGATCGCAATCTTATATCGGGCCATGACAGAATCTGCTTTCAGGAGAAATTATTGCACGAGATCAAACGCCCGCTGGAACAGCCCAGTGTCCCTCACGGTAGGTGCGGCGCACAAGGGCGTTCGCGGCTTCGTGATTGGTGATGATTTCTTTGTCAGGATCAAAGTGCAACACCTGATCAGTTCTGGCAGCAATGTTCGACAGATGCACAATTGTGGCAGACAAACGCCCGGCATCGACTGAGGCATTGAGCGACTTCGTCGGGTCGTGAATGCAATCAAAGAAGTTCTGATGATGGGCCGCCAGGTCACCGCCTCCCGTCCGTTCGGCAAGTAGTTTCCCACGAGGACCATAGAGCTTCCAGCCGATGCTGTGCCCCATGACCAGGACACCCTCCGTCCCATAAAATGCTGCGCCGTTCTCATAGCCTTCCTGCACATAGGGCGACCAGATCCGCTGCTCAAAGATCAGTTGCTTGCAACGACCTTGCGGATTTCCTGCGACCGGGTATTCGCAGACAGAGTATTGAGTATCCGGAAACTGCTGGTCGTCATCGAAGTAGTTTTTCTGGCCGAAGCAGGTGACGCGAGACGGATGAGTCTCGACACCCAACCCCCACAAAGCCACATCGATATCATGAACGCCGTCATTGCCCATGTCGCCGCACCCGAAGTCATACCACCATCGCCAGACACCATGCAACAGATTCGGACGCCACGGTACTTCGGAAGCTGGCCCCAGCCATGCATCAAAATCCAGGTGCGGAGGTGGTGAACCGGGCTGAGCTTTCCCGATGGAACCTCGCCGCTGGCTGTTCCACGCTTTGGCCACCAAAACCTCGCCAATTTCGTTTTTTTTGATATATTCAATCCCTTCCCGTACGCAGTCTGTACTGCGGCTTTGAGTTCCCACTTGCAGGCGTTTGCCGCTGCGTTTGACAGCTTCCGCCAGCAATCGGCCTTCGCGAATGTTGTGGCAGCACGGTTTTTCAACGTAAACATGCTTTCCGGCATCCAGGGCAAGAATGGCCGCTGGTGCATGCCAATGATCGGGAGTCGCGACGAACACAACCTCAATGGATTCGTCCGCGAGAATCGACCGAAGATCACCGGTCCGCTGGGGTGACTTTCCCGAACCATCAAGGACCAGCTTTACGGCGTTGTCAAGTCTCTGCTGGTCCGCATCGCAGACAGTCGCGACTTCCACGTCATTGCGTTCTGACAATAGTTTGAGATGGTTTGACCCCATTCCACCACAGCCGATGAAGCCAATCCGAATTGCACGGGAACTTCGTTCGTCGGCCCGTGAAACATTGCCGTTGGTCAACACGGTCACAGCCGCTGCGGCCGCCGATTTTTTCAGGAACTCTCGTCGAGGTGGGATCATCGCAATGCTCCGAAAAAGTGGGGGTGAGGGATCGAGATTAACGACTCAACGAGGCCATCGTCAATTCAGTCCCAGTCCTGTCTCCTTGCGACAGACCATCACCGCAGCCCACCGCAGTCAGCGATTGACCGTACCAGGACGCACTCGACGGGCGGCAGATTCAATGATCTCGCTGATCAGTGTCGAGTACAACAGACCGACTTTTGTTGCAATCATCGGCAGGTCAGAATGCTCCGGATGCAGACCGGCAAGTGGGTTGGCTTCAATAAAGCTGGGCCGACCCGCGCCGTCGGAGCGGAGGTCGATACGTCCTCCGTCGCGTCCTTTCAGCTCTTTCCACGCAGCGAGCGCGATCCGCTCCGCTTCAGCCACTTCGGGGTCATTATCCGGAACGACAAGATCGTACCGAACCAATTCTTCGCAGCGTTCTTTGTTGGTGTAAGAATAAGCACCGGGTTCAGCATCAGACAGCAGCACAATTTCCAGTGTCCCCAGAACTCGGGCGCTGTCATCAGTGCCGAGCAGGCCCACAGTAAACTCGCGGCCGCAAAGGTAGGTTTCGACCAGCACCGGCTGCCGAAATTTCCTGAGCAGCTGCTCACAGACGTTTCTTAGTTCCTCCGGCGATGAGATGCACGAAGAGGGTGAAACTCCTTTTCCCGTGCCTTCCGCAATTGGCTTTGCAAACAGCGGATACGGCAAATTGACGGCGCCAACGTCCTCCAGCCTTTCGACCACCGCAAACCCAGGCGTAGGCAACCCGGCCTTTTCGACAAGTGTTTTTGTCAGTCCCTTATGCAGGCACACAGCCATCACCACCGGGTCAGCAAACGTGCAGGGTATCTCGTACGCCTCCAGTAATGCGGGCACCTGCGCTTCGCGAGCGATGCCATGCATACCTTCACAAATATTGAAGACCAGATCCCACCGATCTCCCGAAGCAAGTCGTTCGACAAGTTGTCGAATATGTCCGATGCGATCAGTCTGATGTCCCAGGCTTCGAATCGCGTTCTCAATGGAATCGATTGTGTCGATTCGATCGAATTCGGCTGTGGCTTCTTCGTCGTATCCCGCGGCAAGGTATTCATCACGCAGGTCAAACGTCAGACCAATTTTCATCGCATTTCTCACTGGGGCATTCAGGATGTCATCTGGTCGAAGGCTGATATCTGACGGTTCGCCACGCAAACCGGAGTCTAGGTCTCACAGATTTCCTGATAAAGCTGAGCGTGTAAGAGTTTCGCGTTATCTTCCGACATCCCGAGTTCCGTCAACAGTGACTGACTCGGATTAAGTAACTCGGTCGGACAACCAGACGCCAACCGCGGCAAAATACCTTCGAACGTGTAGTCAAACGGGTACAGCCGACACACAAGAGGCCGAGCGTCCTCGGGCAGCACACAACCTTGCATGCCGAGGAAGATGCAATTGCCGTTCGCGCTCTGCTTCAGCACCCTTCGAGTTCCGTCGGGCTGGAAAACTCGATGATGCCAATACGGATCCTCCACACTCTGATCGTAGATCGGATCGGATGGGGCCCGAAATTCGGCGAACTCGATTCCGTCGGCATGTGGTTCGATACGTCTGATATCACCTTGAGTGACAAAGATTTCTGTATCCTGACAGCACGTTCGCTGATGCCTGGCACATCGCGCACATAGGAACTCTTCCGACACGCTCAAACTCCGTTGACAACTTTGAACAACTCCTGCTTTCAACGCTGCGAAGGGTAGTACACACGTCCTCCAGGGCAAGCAAACACCGCCATTTTTAATGACTTCTGATTTATGGAAACGGCAATCGGTTGCGATTCATTCTGGTTTTGCGTTCTGAATTGAATCATTTTCTGTCGCTATTTCAGTTTTTGCAGCAGTTTCAGAATCTGGCGTGGAGGAGGTCACGGCGTCATGTGGCGCGTTGTCAGTGGAATCTCCCTCAAGCATCGACTGAATTTCGTCAGATAACTTGCGCAGAAAGGCCAGGTCTGGCGCAGCATTGGGGGTGGTCACGGCCGCGTAAGCTTCCAGACGATCCACCGTGAAAACCAGCAGGCTCAGTAGCCGTGGCACATCGCGTTCAATCGCCTGCACCAGCTGCGATGCGCGTCCATGGTATTCATTTCCTTCGTGAGACGCCTCGGCATTCCAGTGTTTAATGTTGGGAACCTGCTTCTGGGCAAACTCCATGGCTCGCTGAGCCTGCTCGAGGTCCTTAACTTCTTCGATACATGATGGTCGAAAATCCCCAATGCGCCTCATTCGGCATTGGTGCAGCCTCACGCGTGCGTCGGCAATATCACGTAGACAGTTCTCAATTTCTCGCTTCCAGAACATCGGCCGGTCACGTTCCAGCCAGAATAAAATTTGCCGCAGTTGGCTGTCCAGCATCGCAAGACAAAGTCGAGCCTCCTCCTGGAATTTCAAAACGGAAGCCGCAAAGTGGCGAATTGCATCAATTGATGAAACGTTAGCCGAATCGCTCATTGGTCCGCTCGCTCTCTGCTTCCTCACTGCTGTTGCAGGTACTCTTCCACCAATTGCGCCTTACGCAGGAGATAGGGGATGAACTGCTCATTCGATTCCACAAATCGCCCAAGCGATTTCATGTTGGAAACAAACTCCTCGGAAAACCGCAACTGCTCCTGGTCGCGCCATGTTTGTCCCAGATGGTTCAATTGACCAGCGACGGCTGCGGTTTTTTCATTGATCTCTTCATTGAATCGTCTCAGCATCTGAGCGAATCGACGAAGTTCACCTGGGTCGACAATGGCTTGCGTCATATTGCGCGATCCTTGACTACGGAAAACTGAGAGTGACCAATTCTTTCTAAACGATTTTGGACAGGCATCTTCCGACAATTGTTTTCTGAATTCCGCCTGCCCGGTCCAATCCGTCGGAAGGCACTAGGCGCCTTTTTCTTCCAGTATCTTTGGCACCTCAAAAAACTGCCCGTCAGTTTTGGGCGCGTTGGCAAGAGCGGCTTCCCGAGGCAATGACGGCATCATTCTGTCATCGCGAAAAATGTTTTCTGCGGGCACCGGATGCGTCATTGGCGCAACACCCGTGATGTCCACCTCATCCAGAAGCCGCACATAGTCCAGAATTGAATTCAGCTGGTCGCCGCACGATCGAAGCTCTTCGTCGCTTAAAGACAGTCGAGCCAGAGAGGCCACTTTTCGAACGTCAGAGATTTCCATAATTCCACTTCATCAGGACTAAAAAACGTCGACACTCAGGATGTTAGCTAACGTCCAGTTGCATGTCACTCGGTCACATCGACAACTTCTTCGTCACCCTCTTGTTCGTTCTCCTCTTCCAGCTGACGAATGTATTCGATCGCATCTTCCGGTGTGCAGACAATGCGGCCCGGAAGTCGCCCCTCGCGATCACAGTTTGCCAGCAGATCCAGAGCATCTCCATCCTCAGCATTGGTAAGCCGACGCCGGGCTCTGGCCCCTGCCGTCCCGTCTTTCACGCGTTGAGCGAGGCCGTGGTTCTCAATGAACCATTTCGTCCGCTCCGAGATGTGTCCGTCCAGAACAGCAAGTCCCGCGTTCACATGATCCATGGGATCAATCCCTTTTCCAACATCATGCAACAACGCAGCCAGAAGGAATTCCTCATCCCACGGACGCAGCTCTCGAGCCAGTTCAAACACTTGCAGACTGTGATAAAGCACGTCTCCTTCCGGATGCCATTGGCGGTCCTGACCAACTCGATCAAGTGGCAACAATAATGACAAATAGAAGTGATATTTTCGGTTTTCCGGATTCGGATCATTGTTTGCTTTGGCTTCTCCGTCCGCTGAAACAAGTTGCTGCAGCGTCTGACGGATTTCAAAATCTGTCGGAAGAGCTTCCGGCGGAATATAGCTGCGAGTCAACGCCCGGGCTGCACGCCACTTAGCTTGCGTATAATTGGTTTCTCGGCGATGGCTCATCAGCTGAGCCGCCCCGAAACAGATTTCCCGGCGGAGTCGTTCGATATCCATGGCTAATTCAGTGAGTCAGTTCGCAAAGACGTTATTCAACCAATGGGAGCAAAAAAATCTCGCACCGAAATCGTTGCTACTCAAGAAACGTAATTCCGTAGGCCAGCAAAATGCCAGCCAATAAGACCGCTGTCAACCGCACACGATTGTGCGCATGAAACTCCATTTCGGGCAGCAAATCGCTTAACGAAATGCAGAGAAACACGCCGGCTGAAAACGCCATGGCCGAGCAGATCACTTCTTCCTGAAAACTGCCGAACGAATCAAACGCAAAACGGAACAGGATGACTCCCATGGGACACATGGCGGAGAATCCAAGACTCACAAGAAAGCGAGACCGCGATGACCAGCCGGCTCCAGCCATCAAGGACGTGATCGACACCGCATCCAACGGCTTGTGAAGCATGATTGCAAGAAACGTTCCCAGCCCGAAGAAAACGACGTGGGGTCGATGAAGCGACTCTGCCTGCACACTGGCCGCCAACGCCATTCCGTCAAGCAATGTGTGCAGCGACAGCCCAAGTGCAATTCCCAGCCAACTCAGTTTGTGCGCGTGATGGCAATGCGGCTGCGTTAAAAGTCTCGAAGCGACAGGCTGCCGTGACCGCTTGTGCGCGTGATCGTGTTCATGATCGTGTTCATGTCCACCATCATGGTCGTGTCCACCATCATGGTCATGAACCTGTTTGCGATCATGAGTTTTCGCATCGTCATGATCATCATGGTTATGGTCATGATCGCGGTGACTGGCGCAAGGGTCTTCTTCAGCCGTCGAGATTTCGAGTGGTCCGTGGTGATGGAAGTGAAAACATCGAATAAGTAGAAACATGGTGACGATGCCTGCCATCATCCACCAAGCGGAATCGTCAGCCGACTGATGCCCGCGAATGGAATGGGGCAGCAGATGAAACACAGCGATACCCAACATTAAACCACCGACGAAACTGATCGTCGTCTGCATTCGGGTATGCGTCAGATCAATCAGAGTTGGTAGCCAGCCGCCACCGATTGAAGCGATCATGATTCCTACGCAATAAATCAGCAGCAGCAGGCCAGTACCGGCCCTGGGAGGTTCTGAATCGTCTGAAATCCGCGCCTGTGCCGCGAGAAACTGCTCAGCCTCCGAAAGTTCAGATTCCGATGCTGCGAGTGGGCGTGTGGTCGGCAGTCCCTCGGAAGCAGACTCGTCAAAGTCTGACCCGCTGCGGACCGCCTGCGTCGTCAAATGGTTCGCGGAGGCCTCGGCACGAAGGGCGGAAATTGATGCCGCGAGGAAAACAAAAACACAGAGAAAACGGGCAAACATAGCGAAAAAACCAATGGGGACTAAATCCTACTTCACTGGCGGAGAATACGCAGTTCCTGGCCAACTTGCGAATGTCGGGCGGCGCCAGGCGGGATGTTCCCGGCTGCCTGCCTCGTAACGCTGTCAATTGTCCGCCATCGGCAACGACTTTGACCGTTACAATCAGCAAATCCCGAACTGTCAATGCCGGCGGCGTTTGGAGGAAACAAGATTCGAATCACAAAAGCAACACGCATTCAAATCCGACCTACGGTAAATCTGGACGCTCGCAGACACGCTGAACTTCGGGCAGATCGCAGCAATAACCCCTGGCCAGAGCCAACTCTATGTCCCTGCCGACCTTTAATTACCGCCTGATTACTCGAAGTGACTTTGACGGACTCGTCAGCGCCGCGCTGCTGCGGGAGCTGCAGATGCTGGACGACATCATGTTTGTCCATCCGAAAGATATGCAGGACGGATTGATCGAGGTGACGTCCCGCGACATTATTACAAATCTTCCCTACGTGGCTTCGTGCCACCTATGCTTCGATCATCACCACAGCGAAGCCATTCGCAACGGAAACATCGTTCGTCAAAACTACATTCTGGATCCCGACGCCGATTCCGCCGCGCGAGTCGTTTACAACTACTTCGGCGGAGCCGCACGGTTTCGGAACATCAGCAATGACATGATGGAAGCGGTCGATAAATGCGACTCCGCTCGCTTCAGTCGAGAAGATATCCTTGCACCGAAGCGATGGGATTTGCTGAACTTTGTCATGGATCCCAGAACTGGCTTAGGGCGTTTCCGCGACTTCAGAATCTCAAACTACCATTTGATGATGGCGTTGGTCGACTATTGCCGAAGTCACAGCATCGACGAGATCCTGAACCTGCAGGATGTCCGTGAACGCGTCGAACTCTACAACCTGCAACGACAGGATTACTGCGAACAAGTGGCCCATTGCTCTGGTGTCTATGGCAACGTGGCTGTGATTGATCTTCGTCAGGAAGACGTGATCTACTGTGGCAACCGATTTCTCGCCTATGCACTTCTGCCCGAGTGCAATGTTTCGATTCACTTGCTGCGAAGTCGCCAGCCTGGCATGACTGTGCTGGCCGTCGGCAAGTCGATTCTGAACCGCACAAACCCAGTCGATGTCGGTGAACTGATGCTGAAGCACGGGGGTGGTGGACATTCAGCCGCTGGCACCTGCCAGATTGCTTCTGATGAAGCCGATGCTCAGCTACCGGAGATCGTGCAGGCGTTGAATCAGAACATCGATGCCGTACACCAACAAACGATATTGGCCAATGCACTTTAAGACTCAGGCTGTCTGCTGATCAAGACCAGAAGATCTGCCTGATCCGTTCGAAAAAACAACGCAGAAACAGGACCATTTCATTTCCCTGATGCGTTCAGGAAAATTTCTCACAGGAGCGAATCTGTTCGCACCATGGCTCTTGATACAGAGATGCGATGCCTTCATGCTGTAGACCGTGGCGGGATCGGAGCAGATGAATCGAGAAGTCGCGCTGAGTTCGAGAGCGGATCTGAGGGGGACGAGGTTCCTCAGAATGATGCACGGGCTTTACGTGAAGTCGTAAGTCGGCAAATGAGGCCTGACCGAGAACGCTTGCCGGGCGAATCAGCATGATGGTGACTCCGCTCCGCTCAATGGCAAGTTGAAGCCGTCGCATAATGGCGGATGACGTTCGATCCAGCCAGCACAGGATCGCTCGAACTCCGGAGCATCGAGCAGACTGCTCAAGTGCCCACAAGGTCTCACTGTGACTGGACGAGTTCCTGCGAACAAATCGCGAGCGATGACCGCTCGTTGACTCTGCCAAAGCGGAGAGATGAGGACGCACGAGCAATATTCGCGACAGCGGAATCCCCTGAGCGCTGGCGGCACTCGCGTGAAAATCATGCCGCTCGTCGATGACCGCGAGACAGCCAGGAAGGATCAGGAGCGAAGACAACGATCGCAGAGCGACTGAAGCGGCTGCCTGACCGAGATCATCACTAATCCATTCGATCAGCGATGATGTTGGCATTCCGCCACCAGGCAACAATTGATCCAGTGATTTCAAGCCCGTCGGAATGCACTTCTGAGCCGATTTAGCTTTCTGAGACGAAACCAACTGCCGGCGCAGGGCCTGAATTGTTTCGGCACGAACGGCTGAACCAGACGCCGCTGAAGAATGCATGGAAACACGCCCGATTTGTCATCATCCCAGCCACTGAAGCGTAAAAACTCAGCGGAAACGATGCATTCACAAAAGACGGTTTCCCTACCAGTTGGCTCCACAAACAGATGGAAAGCCGGAAATTCGTCTGTCATACCGTTCATCGGCGATCAGACGGTCCTAGTTTTAATGAAGTTGACATGTGCTGTCAACATCTTTCAGGGAGAACTCGGCAAAGCGGTTTTGAGTTGGCGTGGGTTTGATTACACTGCCCGGCTTTCCGAAATCATCGCACAGGAATGGACCGGTGCGTGCTGATCGGTGTGTTTTCGGTTGTAATGCGTGACTCATGATCGTGAGCAGGAACTGGCTGGCGGAATACGTTTCGCTGCCATCAAGTGTGGAAGAACTCACCGACCGACTGACAATGTCCGGTTTAAATCTGGAAGAATTTCATGACGTCTCGGAAGGTCTGACCCAACCCGATGTCGCGATTGACGTGGAAGTGACCAGCAATCGTCCGGACTGTTTGGGTCACATTGGTGTTGCCCGCGAAGTTTCAGTGCTCTTTCAGAGACCGTTAACAATCCCCACTGTTACGATCAGAGAATCCGCAGATCCGGCGTCCGCATCGACCTCCGTCGCCATCGAATGCAAAGATCTGTGCCCCGAATACCACGCGCGAATCATTCGTGGTGTGAAGATTGGCCCAAGCCCTGCGTGGCTCAAAGATCGACTGGCGGCCGTGGGGATTAACTCCGTCAACAACGTTGTCGACGTCACGAACTTTGTGATGATGGAGTGCGGTCAGCCTCTGCATGCCTTTGATTTCGACAAACTGCAGGGCCATCAGATCATTGTCCGCCGCGCCGTCAAGGGGGATTCCATCACCGCAATTGATCAACGGCAGTATGCATTAACAGAAGACATGTGCATCATCGCCGATGCCACTCGACCGGTTGCTGTGGCGGGTGTCATGGGCGGATTCGACACCGAGATTTCTGGTTCAACCGCCAACGTACTGATTGAAGCTGCGGCGTTCGCATCGCTGTCTGTTCGTTCAACGGCTCGATCACTCAAACTGCACAGTCCATCGTCCTACCGTTTTGAGCGTAAGGTCGATCGAGTGTGGCTTGACTGGGCTTCGCGGCGATGTTGTGAGCTCATCCTGCAGGTCGCGGGTGGCACTCTGCTTCAGGGTTCCGTTGTTGCTGGCGATCAATCTTTGAGAAATCGGGAACCCGTCTCCATTCGATTTGCGCAGATTTCGCGATTATTGGGCATTGAGATTCCTGTGGAGACCAGCATCACGATCCTTGAAACTCTTGGGCTGAAGTGCCTGAGCCGCGATGTTGCGAAAGCCATATTTGAACCGCCGAGCTGGCGTCCGGATCTGCTTCGCGAGTGCGACCTGATCGAAGAAGTGGCTCGCATCTACGGATATGAGCATATTCCGACCGACGCCACATTGCCAGTGGTTTCTACAGCCAGAACTCGCCGCGAACGAGTGCAGGATGCGGTGAGAACTCAATTGGTCTCGAGCGGGTTGTCGGAAGCATTGACCTTGTCATTCGTCAGTGAAGAACAGCGACAAGTGTTTCGTCCGCTGGGCGAGATTCCACCAGTGGCTGTAAGCCATTCCAGCCGCAGTCATGAGAATCAACTTCGCCAGAGTTTGATCCCCAGCTTGCTGCAGTGCCGTCGTCAGAACGAGCGTCATGGCAGCGCAAACGCAGAGCTGTTTGAAGTAGCCCGTGTGTACCTTTCGGCCGGTCAGGGACAGCCAGAAAATATTGCCGAACCGCTGACGATTGGCCTTGTGTCAGGTCGTCCGTTCGCGGGGCTGCTGGGCGTTGTCGAATCTTTAGCGGCAAAGCTGGCTCCGCATGCCGTGTTGACGACTGCACCGGTATCCCAGCCCGAATACTCACCAGGTCGAGGAGCGAGCGTTAGTCTTAATGGCGTTCACTGGGGTTGGGTGGGCGAGCTGAGCCGCGAAGTGCTGGACAGATCGGATCTTCAGGACGCGGTGACGATTGCCGAACTCCGCCTGCCGCTTCTGGAAGAACTGTACGAGACTTCTCGCAGTTACACTCCGCTACCCCGTTTTCCATCAGTGTCTCGCGACCTGAACTTCGTCCTGCCGGAAGCTGTCTCCTGGGCGGAACTTTCGAAGACAGTGTGCGACGCTGCTGGCACACTGTTGCTGGGGACAACTTTTGGCGGACAATATCGTGGCAGGCAAATCGCAGCCGATCGAAAATCATACCTCGTCACCTGCCGGTTCATGGCTGCCGATCGCACGCTGACAACCGACGAAGTCGATGCGGTCATTCAGAAGATTATTGGTGCGTGCGAAGCTGGCCTTTCCGCAAGTCTGCGAATGTAACTCTCATGGTTGACCACTGTTTGCTCGCTGGGCTCTGTTGGCTGATTCTGTCGAACATTGTCAACTCAGCTGATCCGTTGCCTGTGGTTCGCTGGGATTTTGGTTCCGAAGAATCCACGCCTTTGCAATCTGTTGGGGGCGTGCATCGGGACATACCCGGTCCGCGTGCCCCTGATTATCCTGACTTTGATGCCAACAATACGGCCATTCGCCTCGACGGACAAGGCGCACATCTCTCTTTTGACGATACCGGTACCAGCAGTCCATACGATTTTACAAATGGCAATTCCATCACTGTGGAAGCGTGGGTACAGGTGGATGAGTTGAAATCGGGTGAGAATGTTTATGTGATTGGAAAAGGACGTACAGGCTCTGAGGGTTTCGTCGCTGATAATCAGAATTGGGCGTTGCGAGTTCGTGAAGTCAATGGCAAAGCGGGAATCAGTTTTCTGTTTGCGACTCCAAAACTTCCTGACCCGCCGAAGTCCGATTCTCACTGGCATCGCTGGACCAGCGTCGCAGGGTTCACAACTGGAAAGGGCTGGCACCATATCGCAGTGTCGTATCGATTTGGAGACTCCAAAAGCCTGCTTGCATGGATCGACGGTCAACCGCAGTCCGGGTCATGGGACATGGGTGGCGCGACGGATCAGTCTCCGATTGTTGACGATGACGCGATCTGGATCGGATCCGCTCAGAAAGGAGCAGCGTCAAACAGTTTTCGAGGTGGGCTGGATTCTATTGCTGTCTACCGACAAATGCTCGACGACTCGAGCATGAAAACTCGCTATCGATTTGCGGGAACGGAAATCGTCGATGTGCCGGCTCCGGAAATGATGCCTGCCTTTGACGCTCTGGAACCCGGTAAGGTCTTGTACACGTTTCACGAAGGTCTTCCTTCGCACAGCCGCTGGCTCTTCGTCGGAGAGAGTTTTCCTGCTGAGACAATGCGACTGCAATCGGAGACATACTTATTGGACCGACTTCCGCAGCGTTATGACACATGGGGTATTCGAGAAAACTGGAAAGCTCCCGTGTTAGTGAGGATCGCAGCGGACGTTCAACTCCCACCAGGGCAGCACCGTTTTCTGATGCGGGTTCGGGGCCTAAGCCGACTCTGGGTCGATGGTCAAGTGATTGCTCGCAGCTTGCCACTCGCAGGTTCCCCCAGCGGCGAAGAGCCGATGACACCGGTCCCTGAACCTCCACGGCCGGGCTTGCGATTGCCCGAACACAGGCAGCAGGAAATACTTGCTGAAGCCACAATTGCTGAAGCCACGATTGGTGAAGCCACAATTGGTGAGAGCGGACGATGTCGAGTCGTCCTCGAAACAATCGTGGGTGGTAAGAACTTCCGAACCGACCCCGGTGAAATCTGTGTCGCTTCTCAAACAGTCGATGGAGCGTCCTTTGCCTTGTTGCCGAACGTTGTTGAAGGACCAAACCAGATTCTTCTGACAGATTCGGATGTGACAGCCGCACTCGCTCGGCAGGAATTGACATTTTCCTTGTACGACGACCAATCGCGCCGTGTGGCAGCAGCCAGCCAGGACGCGTTTTGGAAATCGCGACACGACGCCTCGCGTGATTGGGCGGCCCTGAATCCCGCACCTCCGGTTCCGAGTGGCTATTCTCATCCTGTCGATGCGTTTCTTGAAACTAAAATCGCGACAGCTCTGGCGGAATCTGCGAAGACTCCAATTGATGTCGCAAAGCTGTTTAATTCAGGTGTGTTTCCCATACTGCGTGACAAGTGCTTTCGCTGCCACGGCGAAAAGAAGAATGGTGGCCTGCGTTTGGACGCGCGTGAAGCTGCAGTCAAGGCAGGGGACTCGGGAATTCCAGCAATCATCCCAGGCGATGTTGCTCAGGGGGAGTTGCTTCGCAGGATTCGGTCTGCAGATCCCGAGGAGCGCATGCCGCCGGGCGATAAGGCACTCAGCGATGAGCAGATCACGCAGATCGAATCGTGGATTGGAAATATGGCTGTGTGGCCAGCACCGCCAGTGACAGAGGCAGACGTTGCCAGTGCCGGCCGCTTGGGCGACTCCGAATTTTTGCGTCGAGTTTATCTCGATACGATCGGATTGCCGCCGACGGAAGCGGAAACTCGAGCCTTTCTGAGCGACTCTTCCGCGGGAAAAAGGATTCAATTGATTGATCGACTGTTGGCCGATGAACGCGGGGCGGATCATTGGATAAGTTATTGGCAGGATGTGCTCGCTGAGAATCCTACGATGCTGAACTCCAGCCTGAACACCACGGGGCCATTCCGCTGGTTTCTCTATGATTCACTTCGCGACAACAAGCCGTTGGATCGTATGGTCTCGGAGTTGATCATGCTCCGTGGCAGTCCGCACGAAGGGGGCAGTGCGGGATTTGGCATCGCAGCAGACAATGACGCGCCGTTTGCGGCCAAAGGCCAGATCGTGGCTCACGCCTTTCTGGGAATCGAACTGCAATGTGCGCGGTGTCATGATTCACCCTATCACAGCACGAAGCAGCGAGATCTCTACTCCCTGGCTGCCATGTTTGAAAATAAGCCCGTGACGGTGCCGAAGTCCAGCCGAGTCCCGCTGGCGTTTTTCGAGCACAAAGTTCGCGAGTCGCTGATTCAAGTGACACTGAAACCTGATGACGTTGTCGAGCCCACGTGGCCATTTTCAGAAGTGACCGGGGCTGTGGACGATCAAACTCTCACGCCTTTGCTTCAGAATCCAGACGATTCACGCGAGCGATTGGCGGCGTTGATAACGTCTCCAAAGAATACTCGATTTGCTCAGGTGATCGTTAATCGTGTCTGGCGTCGTTTTCTTGGTGCGGGGTTTGTCGAACCGGCTCATGACTGGGAAGGCCACGCACCCAGCCATCCCGCACTTCTGGAATGGCTCGCCCGAGAATTTGTGATCCACGATTATGATCTGAAACACGTTGTGAGACTGATTCTGACATCGGACGTCTATCAGCGAGCGGCGACTGGTCAGAACCTCAATGCGAGTCCAGAACTACGATTCTTCGCAGCGCCCGATCGGCGTCGACTGACCGCCGAGCAAATTGTGGATTCCCTGCATCAGGCAGGCGGACACAAAATGAACGTTGAGGAATTCACGTTCGATCCTGACGGTCGCCGGCCCTCCAGCAATCGGCTCACTCTGGGAATTCCTCGACGAGCATGGATGTTTGCCAGCCTTGCCAATGAGCGAGATCGGCCGACGCTCAGTCTTCCACGTGCCCAGGCAGTCGCCGATCTTCTGGAGGCTTTTGGCTGGACAGGTTCACGCCAGAATCCCCGAAGTGACCGCGAAACGTCGCCCAACGTGCTGCAACCAGGCGTGATGGCCAATAGCACGGCCTCAGTTCTACTGACCAGAGCATCCGTTGGTAGTGGATTGGCTGACTTGGCCGTGAGTGCCGATTCGCCGCAGAATTTGGTGGACAGTGTGTTTCTGCGTTACTTAAATCGGTATCCGACAGCATCCGAAAAATCACTACTCAGTTCCAAGCTGGAGGCCGGATTTCACGAACGGGTTCTCGCATTGTCCGAGGTGCCGCCACCTCAGGAGTCACAGCCGCTGGAGAAAGTGACCTGGTCAAACCATTTGCGGCCGGAGGGGAACCTGGTAGCCTTGGAACTGGAGCATCGCGCCCGCACGGGTACTCCTGCAGATCAACGACTTCGAGCAGAATGGCGTGAGGTCTATGAAGATACTATTTGGAGCCTGATTAACATTCGTGAATTCGTCTGGATGCCTTAACGCCGTTTCAATCCGCGCCCTGCGTGCAGGGCGAAAGAATTCAAACTCTGTTCGCTTGCCAGCGCAGGCGTTTAACCCGTGGCCGACAGGCCAGGCCGTTGATGTGTTGTCTGTGAGCGTGGCCTGTCGGTCACGGGCAAAACGATCGAAGAGTTTAGCGCTGTGGGCTTGTGTATTGACGATGTACAGGAATTGATCACGAGTCGCGAGGAGGAGAGCCAATTCCTCGTCAGACTGTTTTCCGAGGTGGCTGATTTGAACTCGTCTCAGTCTTTCAAAAAGCTGTGACGGATTTGGAATGATCTCGGTGATGTTCGTCAGGCCAATGCGAAAATCGCCTGACCAGTTGAACGCCGGTTGAGTCGCAGCACACAGCACAACCGAGCAGCCATAATTGAGGACCAATTCCTGAATCGTAGCCAAAACTGGCTGCAGCAAATCGACCGGAATCGCCTGCACTTCATCTAGGATAATCCAACGCTTGATCTCCGGGGTGTCGGTGAGTTCGACTTTTTTTAGGCAGACTGGTGACGGCTGTTTTGTGATGACGATTTGCGGAAGGAGCCGTCGATGCTGATCTATATCATCTGTCTGCAAGTGGGAAGATCGTCGCACGGATGCCAATGCTGATCTGGAAGGACCACTCTATCTGTTGCGACAGGCAGGCCAACAACTGGCGCAGCAAGTGTTCGTCACCGAAATCAAACTTCGAATGATTGTGCAAACTGAGGAATGACGGGAGGCAGGTCGGAGCATTCTTCGACAATTTTTACGAGGGCGTTCGCGGATTTGGATTCTCCGTGAACAAGGAAGATCTGACCGGCTCCACCCTTTTTGAGCAGCTCACCGAACCACCACTGAAAATCACTCGCGTCGGCATGGGCCGAAAGTCCGTTGATGATTTCGACTTTGGCCCTGAGTGGCAACATTTGTCCGTGGATTCGCAATTCCTGGCGTCGTTCCACGATTTTTCGACCCAGAGTATGCTCGGCCTGAAACCCAATGATCATGATGGTGTTGTTCTCATCGGTCACGGTGTGCTTAAGATGATGAACCACTCGCCCGTTTTCGCACATGCCACCCGCAGCGATGATGACACAAGGCCCGGCTCGCCGATTCAACGCCATGCTCTCGTCCTGTGACTGAATGTAAGTCAGACCGGGAAAGTCAAACAGGTCAGCGTCATGCTTCAACGTTTCCTGAGCATCGCTGTCCATCACATCAGAATGTTCGCGATGCACGTCGGTCAGACGAATGGCGAGCGGGCTATCGATGAATACCGGCACGCGGCACATGGAATCTTTGCTTTGAAGTTCGTTCAGGAGATACACCAGCATCTGGGTTCGACCGAGACTGAAAGCGGGAATGATCACTTTTCCCTGCCGTTGAGAGGCTTCGCAGATAACGCGCTGCAGTTCCGCTTTTACATCGCTGGAATCCGGATGAATGCGATCCCCGTAGGTGCATTCGGTAATCAGGACGTCGCAGCGTTCCACTGTCTCAGGATCCATCAGGATGGGTTGATGGCGTCTTCCCAGATCGCCTGTGAAAACCACACGCTTCCATTCTCCGACATCCCGAATTTCGAGTTCGACAATGGCCGCACCGAGTATGTGTCCCGCATGATGAAGCCTCAGACGAACTCCATCGATGATCTCGGTCCAGTCATGGAAAGGAACGACTTCAAACAGCTTGGCCGTCTTTCGGGCGTCGTCCTCCGTGTAGAGCGGTTTCACTTCGTGATGATGCTCACGGGACTGCTTTCTGGATGCATAGCGTGCGTCTTCCTCCTGAATTCTGGCACTATCCCGCATCATGATGGCCGCGATATCCGCAGTCGCACCGCTCGTAAATATGGGGCCTCGAAAGCCAGCCTTAAAGAGTCCAGGCAGATTCCCGCAGTGATCGATATGAGCATGCGACAGGATGACAGCGTCAATTTTTTGCGGCGAACAACGAAAACGCTCATTTTTGGGCCGTGTCTCGTCTGAACGCCCCTGAAACAACCCACAATCCAGAAGCAGCCGAGCGTGATCGGTCTCAATAAGATGCTGACTTCCGGTGACTTCGCCCGCAGCACCTAAGAATGTGATTTTCATGGGGTTGTCGCTTGATTAAACTGACTGGGTGGTTGGATTTTGCGTGCGAATCGTTGCTATTCTTCATCAGAATGTGGCGGAGAGTTCTAAAGTCCCGGAAATTATTTGGAAATCTCTCGAAATCCTACGAACATCTGCACAGCTTGATGTTGTAGAGTGGAAGAGGGTTTATTGCGAGTCCTGCGGACTGTGTGCGGCACGGGATTGATGTCGGGATCTTTGGGGAAGTGAGCAAGAGAGAAATCTGAAGTATCCGGGCGGTCGCTTGAGTTTGGTTCAGGAGTGTCAGGCCCTTGATAGGAGTGGTTCGGCAATGCGAAGTGGAAATTGCTTTTTTCGGTTCATTGGAAGTCTCGGATTAGCCTGGTTAATTTCGGGTCCAGGGGTTTGTCTCCTGGCGGATGAAGCCAGCAAGGCGGAAGACGCAAAGCCTGCTGCGGCAAGCGGAACGGACGTTCCTCTTGGTGAGTTTATTGATCAGCAGATCCGACAGGGCTGGAAGGACAACGAGATTGAGCCATCGGAGGCGGCTTCCGAAGAGGAGTGGGTTCGTCGGATTTATCTCGATCTGGCTGGCCGAATTCCGACGCTGGAAGAGGCTCGCGCGTTTCTGGGCGACGAGAGTCCTCGTAAGCGTTCCGTGCTGGTTGAAGCGCTGCTTGAGCACGAAGATTACGTTCGCAACTTTACCACAATCTGGTCCAACAACAGTATTGGTCGTGGCGCTCCTCGACGAGTCAGTCGTACGGGGATGGAGAAGTTCTTTCGCGAGGCCTTCGCGAAGAATCGTCCCTGGAACGAGATTGTGGTGGACATCGTAACGGCATCAGGTCACTACGAAGAGAACGGTGCAGTCAATTATACTCTGGCACAAATGCAGAATGCCGACGAAGGCGTGCAGTTGACAGCCATGACCACTCGGTTGTTTCTGGGCCTGCAGGTTCAATGCACTCAGTGTCATAACCATCCGTTCAATAAATGGCAGCAGGATCAGTTCTGGGAATACAACAGCTTCTTTCGCCAGGTTCGAAAGATTGACCATCGCAAAGTTGACCCCAATACAGGGCGAATGGTTGATGACTTTTCTGAAGTCGTGTGGCAGGAGTTCACTGGTCCTGTGTACTACGAAAAACGTAGCGGGATGATGCAGGTTGCTTTTCCGCGGTTTCAGGGTCACGAAGTGGATCCTGGCGTGGGTGTTGATCGACGAGTGGAATTTGGGAAGCTGTTAACGGAATCCGAAGACGGTGCTCCGCCGCAGATCGC
The DNA here is from genome assembly GCA_031424595.1 of Planctomycetota bacterium. GTDB lineage: Bacteria > Planctomycetota > Planctomycetia > Planctomycetales > Planctomycetaceae > SXXK01. Next base: position 1,103 of record JANPHT010000006.1, on the reverse strand, counting down.
TCAGGCGATGGTGAATCGAACCTGGAGTCACTTCTTTGGCTACGGATTCACTCGTCCGGTTGATGATATGGGCCCGCATAATCCGTCAAGTCATCCGGAGTTGCTGGAACGCCTTTCTCGGGAATTCGTCGAGGCGAAGTACGATGTTAAGCAGTTGATTCGCTGGATAGTGTCGAGCGAAGCTTATGCCCTGGGAAGTCAATTTGGAGACAAGAATAAGATCGATGATCCCGCCGCGGGTGAGATACCGCTTTTCAGTCATCTGTATCTGAAGTCGATGCAGGCCGAACAAATGTATGACTCGTTGATTGTCGCCAGTAACGCCCATAAATCCGGTCAGGGTGGCTGGGGTGCTCAGGAAGAGCAGCGTCGACGCTGGATGCAGCAATTCGTGGTGGCATTCGAAAACGATGAGAATGACGAGTCAACGACATTCAACGGCACAATCCCTCAGGCCCTGATGATGATGAATAGCGAACTGATGGACAAAGCCTGCAGTGTTAATCGTGGAAGTTTCCTGTTTGAGTCAATGAGTGCACCTGGTAATGAGGCTCAGAAGATTCAGGATCTTTACATGGCGGCATTGAGTCGCAAACCGACAAAGGCCGAGATCAGCAAGGTGCAGAAGATGCTTGGAAAGTATGGTGCACAGAAACTTAACGGCTATCAGGATTTGTTCTGGGCTCTGCTGAATTCGAACGAGTTTGTGTTTATTCACTGATGATTGTACAGATCGCCGTTCTGCTTTCTGTTCGAAACGCTTGTTGACCTTTCACTCACAATGTCCTGTCCTGCGAGATCAGCGTTGGCCGATCTGGCTGTACTTCAATCGGGGAGAATCCTCAATGTCACTTTGGAACAATTACGGAATGAATCGCCGTCACTTTATGCAGCACATGGCAACAGCCGCTGCGACGGTTCCGGCGATGAATTTTCTCTCTCACCTGCAAGCCAACGCGGACGTTGTGAAGTCCAAACAGAAGGCCTGCATCCTGATGTGGATGGGTGGCGGACCTCCGACGATCGATATCTGGGACTTGAAGCCAGGCTCGAAAAACGGCGGCGAGTTCAAGCCGCTCAAAACCAGCGGTGATTGCCAGATC
>JANPHT010000005.1:0-8987 GCA_031424595.1 Planctomycetota bacterium | reverse complement strand
CTCGATCACCACCGGATCGTATGCGGATGACATTGAGATCGGCAATCAAACGGGAGATACCAAGTCGTTCGCTGGGAAGCTGACCGTGAGTACCGGAGAAGGGGCCGACCGGCTGACGATCCGCAATGTCTCAGCGACGGCGGCCTCCCTGGTAACCGGTGGCGGAGCAGACCGGGTCAGCATCGTGAGTTCGGAGGCGCAAACGTTTACGGCCCTGTTGGGCACCGGCGCCGACAGCTTTCAGATGGAAAACGTTAAAACCTACGTCAGCACCAGCTTCAACGGCGGGACAGACGGCGCAACGTTGTACACTATGGCCGGAGTCTATTTAAAGGGCATAGCACAATCGGGCGTTATTTCCGGCGCTAAACCGCTCGCGAAGGTCGTCAGCGGCGTTCTGGTGATCACGGCGACTCCGGCCGACGATCGCATTATGGTGCTATCAGTCGGCAGCCAGCTTGTGGTGCAGGCCAATGGCCAGAAGATCGCCCAGGTTCCTGCAGGCTCGGTATCCAAAATCAAGGCTTCCGGCGGGCGAGGGAACGATAACATTCAGGTCAGTCCGTCGATCACCATCCCTGCGGTGATCCGCGGCGTGGACGGCGATGATGAACTCGTCGGCGGGAGCGGCCCCGACGACATCGACGGTGGGGCTGGCGAGGACTACATTCTGGGGAATGCTGGCAACGACGTGTTGGTTGGCAGTGACGGCAACGACCAGATCAGTGGCGATAGTGGCGACGACCACGTGTACGGCGGTGCGCACCAGGACTCGCTCGTCGGCGGCGATGGCAATGATCAAATCGACGGCGATTCTGGCAACGACACGATTCTCGGGGGCGGAGGCAACGACACCATCGATGGCGGCGCCGACGACGACCTGATTCATGGCCAAACGGGCGTCGATCGTATCGTGGGCAATACCGGCTCAGACTACCTTGGAGGCGAGTCAGTCGACCAGATTGTCCCTGGCCCCGAAGACTTTACGGCTCGCGGCAATGCTGGCTCGCCCGTAGTCCAACGGCCGTCCACTCCGCAATACAACTCCAACGCGAACGACGGTGTGGTTTACAACGTGTCCGAGCTTCAGCGGCAAGTGATTGAATACGGCATGCAGACGTTTGATAAGTACCTGGATGCTGTGGTCACGGGGGTACAGCAGGCCAGAGAGGCACTCGGAACGATCAGCGAATTGACGGAAAAGATGTGGAAGCGCGACGTTTTGGGCCTCGGTAATATGGCTTGGCGAATCGGCCTGGACAAACTGGGAATCGCATCGCCGCCAGACCCCACCACCGAGTTGGAGAATTGGCTGGCCAACAACGTGAAACGCTATGCCCATAAAAGTGTTCCGACGCCATCCGGGATTGTGACAACTCTAGGCCAGTCCAGTCAGAACGTCAGCCGGCCCACTGCTGGTGTGGTGTACTACTATGTCATCACGGCGACGGATCCCACCACGCGAAACGTTTCGCCGAACTCTGGCTATGCGCCGGGATACAAGACGCTCGAAGAAGCGCAATCAGAAGGCGAACGCGACCGTCGCAGCTATGTGCTGTTGGGTTTCAAGAATGTCAAGCTCCAGATCGTTGCCCGCAACTGGCCGCGCGACGCCGACGGCACGTTTAATTTGTTCTATTCGACGACCATCTGACGCCATAAGGTGCAATTCCGGCATCGCCTGCTGCCGAAACGTGTCGAGCTGCAGCGTGCGGATGAGATGCAATGCCAGCCAAGGACCGCTGGAGATCGGCAAACTGCGGCAGGTTTTTCATGCGAACTCCGCCGGCGTTGACTTCGACCCATCGCGGTTGCGTCGCCGACGGATCGTCATCAAACTCAAGTTGCCGATTCCGAATCAATGAGATCTTAAAAATGTGCCCCCAAAAAACCGGCAAACAATTTTCTGGAAAAACCAGAATGAGATCCTTCTGGGAAAGTCAGGTCGCTGAACGGCGCCATGTTAAAAAAATTGCAGCGTTTTCCAACGATCAGCCGGAACTCGCTCGCGTCCGGTTCGTGCGATATTCGTTGCATAAACCGGGTGCTAGCGCACTGCGGCTGATAAATCGTGGCGCTGTCCACCTAGGGTGCAACACTTGCGGCTGTAACGAATTCCGCCAGACGGGTCATGTTTTTGCTGAACACTTTGCTCTCCAGTCTGAGTTCGCCACCTTTCAGCCCGTTGATGCTGATGACGGCCCGTCCGTTCTTGTCAGTCACCCATCGACCGGATTCATCCAGTTGAGCGAGAATTTCTTCGGCATCTTTTCGTAGTGATTTCAGACTCTGCTTTTTTGGGGGGGCTTTTGCGCCGTCGGATAGAATCCTGTAATGTGTCTCGAGCTTTTCAACGCTGGACTTTGCTTTGAATCCGTAATGCGTGGGCAGATCTGAATCGTCGTAGGTTAATTCATAATCGTCTTTCGTAAAATAGAGTGGCGTATTTGACTGCAGTTCGTAAAACCTTGCGATCTGGCCATCTGGCAATAGAGACCGCTTTAACCATCCGAGTGCTGCGGGAATGGGCTTCAGAAATCTTCGATCCTCTGTTTTTTCTGTCAGGAATAAGAGAGTTTCAATGACATCCTCCGATTCGCGGCCGGCTACGGCTGCCGGTTCAAACTTGCGAGCCCATATCGGTTGTAATTGGTGATTGTATTGCTGAGCCCACGCCGGTTGGGGTTCTGGCAATTGAGCGAGAATCAAGAAGTCGCCAAACTTGATCATCGCAGTTCGATATTGCTGGTCGTTATAGATTTCAAAAGCCAGTTGAAGGGTCTCAGTGACTGTCCCGGCGAGGCCATCATTCAGAGTTTCAAAGTCCCAGTAGTTCTTAAACCGTCCCTCCGTACGCCAGTCATAGGTAGGGAATGACGCCTTTGAAACCGTCCCCGGTTGAACGGGTTCGTGCCAGCCCTGTGGAAATCCTCCATTCGCAAATTGAGCCTTCAACAGCGCATCCAATCCATACTGAACAGCTTGATGGATTGATTCGTCCTTAAACTCCAGAACACGGTCAACTTCCATCAGAAGTCTTAGTGCCGATTGCGACTTATCATCATCCAGGGTCGAGTAATTCCTGCCCTTCGACTTGCCTTTTCCGTTTCGGTAGCGATCAGCATTCTTTCCGGATGGATCAAAATCGACGCGATCCGTCCAGCAGCCAGAAGCGAGTTGCCCATGCATTAACGCCTTCGCGCATTGAACGGCGGCATCGAGAAATACAGGGTCTTTGGTGGCTTCAAAGGACCGTATGTAAGCAATGCCAACCGTGGGAGTTCCGGGCGGTTGAACCCAGATCTCCGTCGCAGAAGCCACACCTTCCCCGCGTCTTTGTTTCAGATCCAGACTGACTTCGTAGACGTAACCGCCGTGGACAGCAACTTTTGAAGTCATGAATTCGGCGGCGCTCTTCATGGCGGTCACCGCGCTTTCAGAAAGCTGATTCAGCGGCACCTTTTCATCAGGGTCGGCGGATGATTGACTCATCGCAAGAGCAAGCGTTCCTGAAAGCATGATCAAAGTGAGGGGATGTCGAAGCATCATGAATGCTGCTTTCGTTTTGTTGTTCAACGGTCAACGCGAGAAGAAAGGACAAAAGACGGAGGCCGAACGCAAATGAGGATAACGAACACTTTTCTGTTGTTCACTCGCCAGCGACCGAATTTTTGCCCATACTGAACCACTGACAAGGATCGTATATTTCACCAAACAGGTAGTCAGAAGTGATGCGTTCAATTTTCGCTGGTCGAGTTTCCAGAATCTCGGTTCCCATGGGGATTCTCCTGCTCTGTGGAGTATTAAGAGCTGCCGAGCCGGTCCGTCGTTTCATCGCGGCCGATTCTTCGAAGAGTCGAATTGCCATCATCAGCGAAGAGGGAAAGACGGAGTGGGAGCATCAAATCGGGCCTCTTCACGATCTTCACGTCCTTCAAAACGGAAACGTGCTGTTGCAAGTTTCGTGGACTGAAGTGCAGGAGATCAATCCGGCCAACGGAAAAGTGGTCTGGAAGTATGATGCCAGCAAGCGCGCTGAGAATGTTGGAAAACGGCTCGAGATTCACGCCATGCAGAGGCTTGCGAATGGATCCACAATGATTGCGGAGTCTGGCCCGGGCAATATTATTGAACTGAGCCAGGCCCTGAAAATGGAGCACTCGATGGCCATGAAGGTCAGTAAACCAGATGCTCATCGCGACACGCGACTGGTTCGAAAGCTGGCAAGCGGCAACTACCTGGTTTGTCATGAAGGCGACGGACTCGTTTGCGAATACGAAACCACAGGCAGAATCGCATGGGAATATTCGGTTCCATTGTTTGATCGAAAACCGGCTGCAGGCCATGGAGTTGAAGCCTTCGGCAATCAGTGCTTCTCTGCGATACGACTGCCAAACGGCAACACCTTAGTCGGAACTGGAAATGGCCACAGTATTCTTGAGGTGACTCCTGCAAAACAGATAGTCTGGAGTTTGCATCAAAACGATTTGTCGGGCATCCAGCTGGCATGGGTGACATCCCTTCAGGTCCTGCCCAGTGGCAACATCCTGATCAACAATTGCCATGCCGGTCCTGCAAACCCTCAACTGATTGAGGTGAATCGTGAGAAAGAAGTTGTCTGGTCATTTCGCGACTTCGATCGATTCGGCGACTCACTCACAAATTCTCAGATTCTGACTGTGGACGGCGCAGCAATCCCGCTTGAGGGACCCGAATTGAACAGATAACAGCACGACGTATCGTCAGATTTCCTTGTGTTTTTTCCGCACAATCGACTTTTCAACCGCGAAACTACGATTCCTGGCATAGCACCCCGCTGACTCGACTGGCGATACACGCTATACTTGCCCGACACAAAAGTCAGTTTGAGATGATTTTCCGAACTGGTTACCCTCGCGGGGTGTCGAACGGGCAGCATTCGGTCCTCTTTTTTACTTAGATTCAGCACGTTTCCATGTCAGACAAACGCAATCTCTTCAATAAAGTCTGGGATCTTCATACTGTTCAAACGCTGCCTGGCGGGCAGACTCAGCTGTTTATTGGCCTTCATTTGATTCACGAAGTCACCAGTCCACAGGCATTTGAGATTCTTCGTGATCGCAAGCTCACGGTGGCATTTCCAGATCGTACGATTGCGACCGTTGACCACATTGTGCCAACGGCCAATCAGGCTCGCCCTTTTTTGGACGACCTTGCTGAACAAATGATGTCGGCCATTGAAAAGAACTGCCGGGATTTTGGCGTCACGCTGCTGGATCTGAAAGATGATCGCCAGGGGATCGTTCACGTCGTTGGTCCGGAGCAGGGGCTGACACAACCGGGGATGACAATCGTCTGCGGTGACAGTCATACCAGTACTCACGGAGCCTTCGGAAGTATCGCGATTGGCATTGGAACGAGCAACGTGGCGGAGGTGCTTGCCACTCAGACAATGTTTCTGAATCGCCCGAAGGTTCGTCGAGTGGTTGTCAACGGCGAACTCGCGCCGGGTGTGTATGCCAAGGATGTCATACTTCACATCATTCAAAAGCTGGGTGTCCAGGGAGGCGTCGGTCACGCTTACGAGTTTGCCGGCACGACGTTCGATGCGATGTCGATGGAAGAACGAATGACCGTCTGCAATATGAGCATCGAAGGCGGCGCTCGCTGTGGATATATCAATCCCGATCAGAAGACCGTGGACTATTTGCAGGGGCGTCCGTTTTCTCCAAAGGGAGCGGACTTTGATCGAGCGGCAGCATGGTGGCTGAGTCTGGCGTCAGCTGACGATGCGGAGTTTGATGACGTTGTCACGTTTGATGTCGCGGATATTGAACCGACGGTGACCTGGGGAATAACTCCGGCTCAATCGGTGGGTGTGAGCCAACCGCTGCCACGGATCAGCGAAGTCGCGGCGGATGAGCAGAAACTGATTCGTGAAGCCCTCGAATTCATGGGAATGCAGGAAGGCCAGCCAATCAAGGGCATGAAAATCGACGTGGCGTTCATTGGATCCTGTACCAATTCGCGAATGTCGGATCTGCGGGAGGCCGCAAGAGTCGTCGAAGGTCACCGAGTATCGCACCATGTGAAGGCCATTGTTGTGCCCGGATCACAACTTGTCCGCAAGCAGGCCATGGCAGAAGGTCTGCACCTGATCTTTGAAGCGGCGGGGTTCGAATGGCGCGAGGCCGGGTGCTCAATGTGCCTGGCGATGAACCCGGACAAGCTGAAGGGTCGCGAGGTCTGCGCATCGTCCAGCAACCGAAATTTCAAGGGCCGACAGGGCAGTCCAACAGGCCGAACGTTGCTGATGAGTCCGGCGATGGTGGCTGCTGCAGCAATTCAGGGGTATGTTACTGATATCAGAGAATTTGTCGGGGCAGCAGTGTAATTCACTTTAGCGGTGTAACTCACGATCAATTTCAATTCTGTTGCTACCCTTCACTTTGTTTCTTCAATGCTGAATTCATCTCACATGGCCATCAACGAAATCAAATCGATCCTCTCCACTGGCATCGCACTCCTGCTGGACGATATTGACACCGATCGCATCATCCCCGCCCGCTTTTTGCGATGCGTGACATTCGATGGACTCGGCGAACATGCGTTTGAGGATGATCGCAAGCAGGATTCCACTCATCCGTTTGACAAGCCGCAGTTTCAGGGAGCTGGGATTCTGGTGGCTGGACGAAACTTTGGCTGCGGCTCGTCCCGCGAACATGCTCCACAATCGCTGATGCGATGGGGGATTAAGGCGATCATCGCGGAATCGTTTGCTGAGATTTTCTTTGGCAACTGCGGATCGCTCGGTATCCCTGCCGTAAAAGCCGCGCGAGCCGACATAGAAAACCTGGCAGCAGCGATTGAGCAGAATCCGCAGTTGGAGATCAACCTCGACCTTCAGGCACTGAAGGTGACAGCGGATGGCCTGTCATTCGACGTCAGCATGCCAGCCAGTGCTCGAGACGCACTTGTTACTGGGCAATGGGATTATTTGGGACGATTGCTAAGTGCTGCCGATCAAGTGGCCGCCCATGCAAAAAAAGTGCCCTATCTGACAGGCTTCCCCGCGTAGTGCCGATTGGTATGTTTGGAGTTTTAAGGAACGACGATAGCCCTTGCCGCGCGGTTTGGGATCTTAAGCACGAGGTCCGACGGAAGTAGTCCGGTGTTTGCGGCCGCAACGTTTTGTCTTGCGTGGCGAACAAGACTCGCAGCACGAAAAACTATTGATTCTGCAAGATGCGGAGCTTGAATGATCATACAGTCCGCAGAAAGTACTGCCTGTGTTTTTGAGATTCCTCCTGTTGCTTGCGATCATTCCACTGTTAGAACTGTGGTTGCTGATTGAACTGACGCGCCGAACCAATATCGGATGGACGATTGCTCTGGTTTTGGGAACTGGAATGATCGGCATGAGTCTTGTTCGTTGGCAGGGGATGAAGGCCCTGCATCAGATTCAACAGCAACTGGCGACCGGGCAATCTCCGTCTCAGGCCATTGTTTCAGGAGTCCTTGTGCTTGTCGCAGGTGCATTGCTGCTGACGCCTGGAATCATTACGGACACTGCCGGGTTTCTACTGCTGATTCCGCGAGTGCGTTGGGCATTGGCTCGTTATTTCCAGGGGAAACTGGTCGCAGGCGTGGTCAAGGGGGTTCGAGGCTCGGTCTGGGTAAGCTCTTTCACGTCGAATCCGAACCAAACGCCAAACGAAGAAATCATCAGCGAATTCGGACGCCCGAGTGTACGCGTCGTTGATCCAGGTGAACTTCGCGAACGATTGATCGGTGACGGAACAACACTCTCGGAGTAATCTCACAACCACCGCGACTGATCTGTCGAAATGATCCGTCAAAATCATCAGAAGACGCCAGCGATCGTCTGACCATGATCCAGAACGGGCAGCGGACGTCCGAATTGATCGGGCAATCGCAGATCGGGAGAGATTCCAAGTGCCTCATAGATCGTGGCGGCTACGTCGGCCGGTCCCCACGGCTGGGTCGTTGGCCAGGCCGCTTGTTCGTCAGAAGCCCCGATCACTTCACCAGCTTTGGTTCCGCCACCAGCAAAGAAGATGGAGCCGCACATTCCCCAGTGATCTCGTCCACCCAGTGAATTGATTTTAGGCGTTCGCCCAAACTCCGTCAGGAACACAACCAGAGTTCGCTGCAGTAGTCCACGAGTCTTCAGGTCCCGAATTAGCGCGGCAGCCGCTCTGTCAGTACCCGCAAGGTGATAACCTCGCCGACACATTTCTGAGATGTGTGGAAAGTTCTGTCCAGGGGCGTTGTGATTATCCCAAAGATTTCCATAGTCGGCGTCGTATCCGTAGTCCACCATAACAAATCGGGCCCCTGACTCCACAAGTCGTCTGGCCTGAAGGCACCTTTGACCGATCTTCGTTTGCCCATAGTCGGCAAGCACTTGAGGCGACTCCTGCGACAAGTCAAACGCCAATCTTACACTGGGTGAAGTCAATAAAGTCGCAGCGCCTTCGTACTGTTGCCGCTGTGCGACAGACTGAGCGGTCTCATCAAGCTGTCGGCTTGCAAGATCAAGCTGCTGACGAAGTGACAGTCGAGCGGTCAATCGACGTGAAGAAAGGCCTTCCAGGGGCTGCAGATCCTTCGGCAATAAGTCCTCGTGGGCGTAGGGATTTGGGTTCGGAGATTTCTCGCCCACAGAAAAGTCCGGTTGTTCCGGCACGCCACCCACGCAGAACGGCGCGTAACCATTGCCCAGCCATCCGCCTACAAAGAGATTGTAAGGCGGCGGACCGGGACGAGTGATCCCGGGTACTGCGATGTAACCGGGAAGGCCATTTCGAGGACCATGCAAATAGGAAACCACCGAGCCCAGATTTGGCTCGGAAAACAACTGAGCCATCGTCACCTTGTGGCCAGAGAGCGTGTACGCCTGGCTCAGGAGATGATCGTTGCTGTCGTGAGAGAAGCTCCGGATGAGGCACAGGTCATCCGCAATCCGTGCGAGTCGCGACATTGGC
>JANPHT010000004.1:0-15677 GCA_031424595.1 Planctomycetota bacterium | reverse complement strand
TCGGATCTCACTGCGAAACGTCTGTTCGATTCGCTCCCGTTTCTGTGATTCACCAAGTTTACGAAGTTGAAGGTTCTGGGAATGTCCGCTCTGCAATCATCTGATCCGTCCATCTGGAATGCCATTGTTCACGAGCGTCGCCGTCAGGTAGAAGGTCTCGAACTGATCGCCTCAGAAAACTACACCAGTGCGGCTGTTATGGAAGCCGCTGGTACGGTGCTGACCAATAAATACGCAGAGGGCTATCCGGCTAAGCGTTATTACGGTGGATGTGAAAATGTCGATGTGATCGAAAACATCGCACGAGATCGAGCCCTCGAATTGTTCGGCGCTGAACATGCCAACGTACAACCCCACGCGGGTTCACAGGCCAATATGGCGGCCTACATGAGCGTGCTGAATCCTGGCGACACAATTCTTGCCATGAATCTCGCCCACGGCGGACATCTGACTCATGGGATGCATTTGAACTTCAGCGGCAAGCTTTACAAGGCAATTCACTACGGCGTGCGGGAAAGTGACCATCGAATCGACTTTGATCAGGTGGCTTCGCTTGCCAAAGAGCACAAGCCAAAGATGGTCGTGGCTGGCGCCAGCGCTTATCCGCGTGAAATTGACCATGGAAAGTTTGCGGAAATCGCGAAATCCGTGGGCGCTCTGCTGATGGTCGATATGGCTCATTATGCGGGATTGGTCGCTGCTGGAATTCACAACAGCCCGGTGCCTCACGCCGACTTTGTGACATCAACTTCGCATAAGACTCTGAGGGGTCCTCGATCAGGATTTATTCTCTGCCGGAAAGAATACGCTGCTAATGTCGACCGCAGTGTTTTCCCGGGGATTCAGGGCGGACCATTGATGCATATCGTTGCCGCCAAGGCCGTTTGCTTCGGCGAAGCCCTGAAGCCAGAATTCAAGGCCTATGGTCAGCAGATTGTTGATAATGCTCGCACATTGGCCGAGACGCTGATGTCTGGTGGCTTGCGACTTGTGTCCGGTGGAACCGACAACCATCTGATGATGTGTGATGTAACGGCGATCGGACTTTCCGGCAAGGTGGGCGAGCATGCTTTGGATAAGGCCGGCATCACCGTCAATAAAAACATGATTCCCTACGATCAACGCAAGCCAATGGATCCGAGCGGCGTGCGAATCGGCACTGCCGCTTTGACAACTCGTGGGATGAAAACAGACGAGATGAAGCGAGTGGGAAGCTGGATTCTTGCCGCATTGAAGGGCCACGACAGCGATGTCGAACTGGAACGTATCCGCAAGGAAATTGCCGAGTTTGCAAGAGCTTATCCTGTGCCGGGGATTGTTCTGTAGGTCAATCTGTTTCAGAGCGTCAGACCTCAATGTTTACTTTGAGTCAAGGGGATTCGGCGTGGCAAATGCTCTTACAATGCTGACATTGATGGCCACGGTGTTGGGCCATCTGATGACGGCCCAGGGCGACGACCTGAAAATCATGAGCTTCAATATTCGGTACGGCACCGCCAACGATGGTAAGGATGCGTGGCCGAAACGTCATGACCTTGTACTGAAGACGATCACAAATTATCAGCCCGATCTTTTGGGCACTCAGGAAACATTGCCATTTCAGGCCGATTTTCTCAAACAGCAGATGGCTGACTTCGAATACTTTGGCTGGTCACGTGATGAAACGGCGAACGGTGAGCAATGTGGAATCTTCATTCGCAAAGTACGCTTCGAAGTGCTTGACTCAGGCCAATTCTGGCTAAGTGAAACACCGGAAGTAAAGTATTCAAAAAGCTGGGATTCATCACTGCCTCGCGTGGCCACCTGGCTACGGTTGAAGGATAAGCAGTCCGACAATCGGGAGTTCCTGTTCGCCAATACTCACTTCGATCATCGCGGTGTCGAGGCTCGCCGAAATTCCGCCGCATTGCTGCGTCAGCGATTGGCAGAAATCGCATCCGGCCGCCCGATTATCGTCACAGGGGACTTCAACTGTGGCGAAGGCTCAGATCCATGGACCGAGCTTCTCAGTGGCAGCCGCTTGCACGATTCTTTTCGCGAATTTCATCGGAAGAAGTCCGACAACGAAGGCACGTTTCACGGCTTCACGGGAAAACCGGGCCAGGAGCGGATCGACTGGATTTTAACGACGAAGGAATTCGCCCCTGACGAGTCCTCGATCGACAGGACAAATGACAACGGACAGTTTCCGTCCGATCATTTTCCCGTGACCACAAAGTTGAGTTGGCAGAAATAGAAGTTATTCGCGGGGTTACGGTGAGCCTCGTCCACCATCAATCAGGTCAAACGAAGCGATCGATGACGGTCACGCCGGTTCCAGGAAAGTCATTCATCTTTGGTAGCAGACCGGCGGCTTCTGTGAGCGTCACCCGATTGCTGATCAGCATTGCTGGATTTATGGCACCGGACTCAATCATGTTCAGCATCCGGCCATATTCAAATGCCTGCATTCCATGACTGCCGAGGATTTCTAATTCGTTTCCAATGATGGCTGACATAGGAATTGACGGATCGGCTTCGGAGCCCAGCATTAATCCTACCTGAACATGCCGGCCGCGTTTCCGAAGCGATTTAATAGAATTCCAGCAGGTCTGTCGACTTCCGAGTGCATCCAGGGAGATTTGGGCACCGCCAGCACTGAGCTCTTTGACCGCTGCCACAACGTCCGTCCCAGTGGCGTTGACCACATGAGCGGCGCCACACTTTCGCGCCAGCTCCAATCGATCAGATTTCACATCGATGGCAATCACCCGCGCACCGATGGCTGCAGCAATCATGACGGCAGATAAGCCAACTCCACCACATCCGTGGACTGCAACCCAGTCGCCTGGTTGAGTTTGGCCCTGGAAAACGATGGCTCGGAACGACGTGGCAAACCGGCAACCAAGACTGGCGGCCGTTGCGAAATCAATCGATTCCGGAAGCGACACGAGATTCACGTCCGCGTGACGGATCTCAACAAACTCCGCAAACGCTCCCCACTGCGTAAACCCCGGCTGAGTGTAGCGATCACAGATGTGCTGATTGCCGGACACACACTGATCACACGCACCACAACCGCAGCAAAACGGAACGGTCACCCGTGAGCCGAGTTTCCAGGACTGAACGAGGCACCCCACGGCGACCACTTCACCGGACAGCTCATGACCGGGAACATGCGGCAGATGGACGTCGGAGTCATGCCCCATCCAACCGTGCCAGTCGCTGCGACACAAGCCACAGGCGCGCACGGCGATGATGGCGGAATCTGGTCGCGGATCAGGAACCGGAACTTCACGAACAGTCAACGGCTTCTGGAATTGTTCGAAGACAGCCGCTCTCATGAGACAATCCTGTTACGCGGCACCGCGACGTGCAAGAATGCGTTTATCTGCCTTTGGCATGGGGTCGTTGCCGTCAAAAGGCAGCGGCAGCACAGTTCGCGTTTGCGATGAGCTTTCTACAAACCTGGCCGTGACTTGCCAAAGTACTTCACGAAGTTCCTCACGGCTGGCATTCAGGTGCTGTGACAACAGCTGCAATTCGCTTTCGACATGAGTGGCATTCACTTCTGCGGCTCTTGGTGCCCGGAAGATCTTTTCGTGAATGCGGCAGGCGCTTTCTTCTGTTTCGTAGAACAGTTCTTCGTAGAGTTTTTCTCCGGGGCGAAGACCTGTGAAGACTATGTCAATGTCGTTCGGATACTCAAGGCCGGACAGGCGAATCATATCTTTAGCCAGATCCACGATCCTGACAGGATCGCCCATGTCCAGAATCAACACATCACCCCCTTCACCAACAGCTCCCGACTGCAGCACAAGCTGAACAGCTTCGGGGATCGTCATGAAGTACCGTTGCATTTCCGGATCCGTCACAGTCACAGGTCCGCCTTCTTCGATTTGTCGACGGAAAGTGGGGACGACACTGCCCGCCGAATTCAAGACGTTGCCAAAGCGGACTGTGATAAACCGCGTTTTGGATCGACCGGCAACCGCATGCAGGTACTGCTCTGCAATCAGCTTCGTGGCACCCATCACGTTTGTGGGACGAACGGCTTTGTCAGTGGAGATCATGACAAATCGTTCGACAGAGAATCGATTAGCTAAGTCGACCAGCACGCGCGTTCCAAATACATTGTTGCGAACGGCTGCCTGAGGATTTGCTTCCATCAGGGGAACGTGCTTGTAGGCAGCGGCGTGAAAAATCACGGACGGCCGATGCAGCATGAAGATACGAGTCATCGCGTGCTGGTCAGTGATGTCTTCCACCACAAATTCAACTTTGATTTTGTCGCGATCCATCTGTCCCTGAAGGCTCAGGAACTCCTGTTCCATCCGGAAGATGCCAAACTCCGACTGATCCACCAGCACAATTGTGCGGGGCTGGAACGACAGCAGTTGTCGGCAGACTTCGGAGCCGATACTTCCGGCCGCTCCCGTCACCAGGGCAACTCGATCGTGAAGTGTCGTCCGAATGCCGTTCAGATCAAGCTGATTGGGTTCCCGACGAAGAAGGTCATCAATCGTAATATCGCGCATGCGGAGCTGAAAGCGGCCGGATGGAATCTCGTCCACGGTTGGTACCAAATGCGCTTCGACGCCGTGTCGTCGACAGATTTCACTCACGTCGCGAATCGTTCGGCCAGTCAGCTGAGAGGGCAGCAGCAGCACATCAGCTCGAGTCTGCCGGATGATCTGTTCAAGGCCTTGTGACGCATCAAATACCTGGACTCCCGCGACGACGCCATTTCTGGCTGCGTCGAGCGGTGATACAATTCCGACGACTCGCAGCCGATTGGAACTCCCGCGAATTGAAGTTACCAGATGCACAGCATCTTCGCCGTTGGCGTAAATCAGAGTCCGCGATGCCTGGGGATTGCGACTTGTCAGGCGCAGGGTGCGAAGCGTATTCGCCAGAACTCGAGCGGCAACGACCGTCCCTGCCGAAAGGATCGTATCGATGATAATCACGCCGCGAGGAATTTGCGGCATCGTTTCGCGGGCGATTTGAAGTGCGGCAATCAGGATGCCACAGGCAACGCTGATCCCGGCGGACCACGACATGTCATTGGTTGTTGAGTAGCGCAGACGCCTTCGCCAGTCTCGCGAGAACAGCACGACGGAAATTTTCAGCAGCACAATGACGATCACCCCACCTCGAAAAACATCCGTCGCATACGTCAGTTGTTCCACCTGAAACGGGGTCACCAGTCCGGCCTGAGGTCGCAGAGTCACTTGATTGCGAACCACGGCAGTGGCGAATTCCAGCAGGTTCAAATCAAATCGCAGCTGCAGCGCAACGAAGAACGCTGCGGCAAAAATGGCTGCGTAGCAGCAGACGGCTATGGCCAGTCGCTTCATATTGGAAACCTGGTCGACAAGAAGCATTTGCACCAGGAATGGCCTGGAGCACAGGACGAGGATCATGTCGGAAAAAAAAACAAATCCCGGTCACTAACGCAGTCTGCTGAAAAATGGCTTACCTGGTCCAGATCAGGTATCAGACTGTCAACGTCTCATTTTTTGCAACCTTGGCGTGAGACGAAGAACCGGCGATTTTTGCCGCTGACAATAAGCTTCCTTCGGCACTCGAAACATCTCTCGAAATGCGTTTCAATGCGTTGAACAAAGATGAACTCGAGTCAAGTCAATTGGGATAGCCTTTTCAATGCAAACACTTGTGACTGGCGGTGGTGGATTTCTTGGCCTTTATATTGTTGAACAACTCCTGCAGGCCGGACATTCTGTGCGAGTCTTTTGCCGAGGCCATTATTCGACGCTCGATACACTGGGTGTCGAAACCGTTCAGGGCGACTTGCGAGATGCGTCCGCTGTTGAGAAAGCTTGTGTCAATGTCGAAGCCGTCTTCCATACCGCAGCAATTCCCGGCGTCTGGGGCGATTGGCACACGTATCACGGTATCAATACCCAGGGCACTCTGAATGTCATTGCGGCCTGTCGCAGGAACGCCGTGAAAAGGCTGATCTATACCAGTTCACCGAGCGTGGTGTTTGATGGAGCTGACCACCTGGAGGCCGATGAGTCCTTGAAGTATCCAACAACGTGGCTTTGTCATTACCCTCATTCCAAGGCTCTCGCTGAACAGGTCGTACTGGCTGCAAATGATGGCTGGAACTTGCGAACCGTCTCCCTGCGACCACATTTGATCTGGGGCCCACGGGATAATCATCTGATTCCTCGACTCATTCAGAAAGCCCGCTCCGGCCGACTGCTCCGTGTCGGCACCGGCACGAACGTTGTTTCCGTGGCCTATGTGGAGAATGCCGCGGCAGCTCATGTTCAGGCTGAAGAATCATTGCGGACTTCTGACCGTGCGGCGGGAAAGGCCTACTTCATCAACGAACGCAATGCCGTGAATCTGTGGGACTGGATCAACCTTTTGCTGGAGCGGTCGGGACTGCCACCTGTGACCCGGTCAATTTCCAAGCGCACGGCCACTCGGATTGGCATGGTTCTGGAGGCCATCTGGCGAACACTGCCATTGAAAGGCGAACCACCGATGACACGTTTTGTCGCCGCTCAGCTTGCCGGATCTCATAGTTATTGCATCGCCGCGGCCGAACGCGATTTTGGCTATCGCCCGTTATACACCATCGATGAAGGCCTGAATCGCCTTCAGCCGGACCTCGACCGAATGGCTCGATAGCCGTCAAGGATGCTGCTCGAGTCTATGGTCAAAGGCAACCTCGGTTGGATACACTCTCCAGCAAGTCCATAGGTTCTCTGATGTCCGCTTTGCTTTTCAGGAGAAGACAGGATGAGTTGTCTCACCTGCCGACCCGCTAAACGAGTTTTCTGCCTGCTTTCTGTGGTGTTGCTGCTTGCGACAACGGTTACTTTGTCACTTGCCGATGAAAAGGTGCAGTCTGCTGATCCTCCTCAGAATCCATTCCCCGAAGCCGTTGCGGTCCCCGAAGGGATTCTGGACGGCGGTAGTGAATGGCTCAACACGTCCACGCCGATTGACCTGAAGGATCTGCGTGGCAAAGTCGTCGTGCTGGATTTCTGGACCTACTGCTGCATCAACTGCATGCATGTACTTCCGGACCTGAAATATCTGGAAGAGAAGTACGGCAACCAACTCGTTGTCATTGGAGTTCACTCCGCCAAGTTTGATAACGAGAAGGTCTCGCAAAGCATTCGCGATGCCATCCTTCGTTATGAGATTCAGCATCCTGTTGTGAACGACAGCGAAATGCTGATCTGGCGAAAGTTCGGCACGCGAGCCTGGCCCACGTTGGCGCTGGTCGATCCCGAAGGAAAGTACGCAGGGTCTCAGAGTGGCGAAGGAAACCGCGAACTGTTTGATGCCGTCATTGGAAAAATGGTGAAGTATCATCGCTGGAAAGGAACCCTTGATGAAACGCCAATCGTGTTTGAATCGGAAGCCAGCAAAGCTCAGCCGACTCCACTTCGTTATCCGGGCAAGGTCCTTGCGGATTCCGCAGGCAGGCGATTGTTTATTACAGACACTAACCACAATCGGATTGTCGTGACTGCCCTGACAGGCGAATTGCAGCATGTCATCGGCTCCGGTCGGGCCGGTCGGACTGACGGAGTGTTTGAGGCCGCTGAGTTTGATCATCCGCAGGGAACAGCTCTGGTGGGCAATCTGCTTTTTGTCGCGGATACCGAAAATCACTTGCTGCGTGTGGTCGATCTTGAGGCGAAAACCGTACGTACATTTGCGGGAACCGGAAAGCAGGGTTCGCCTGGAATTAAGACCACCGGGCCGCTGCTTGAGACACCAATGAACAGTCCCTGGTCTATCACTGCGGCGAATGGAGTTCTCTATATCGCGATGGCCGGTCCACATCAGATCTGGTCGCACACGATCGGAAGTGAAGTCATTGGAGCTTTTGCAGGTTCCGGAAGAGAAGATGTGATCAACGGCCCACTCCTGACGGCCGCGTTTGCTCAGCCGTCAGAGATCGTCGTTGATTCGAACGGCAAGTATTTGTATGTCGTCGACAGCGAAGGATCTGCAGTCCGAAGAGTAGCAACCGATCCGACTGGTCAGGTAATAACAATTGCCGGAACCTCCGAACTGCCTCGTGGTCAGTCATTGTTCGCGTTCGGGGATGTGGATGGAGTTGGGAATCAGGCGAGGTTTCAGCACCCTCTGGGCATCGCGATCGAGGGGGATACATTATTCATTGCGGATTCCTACAATCACAAACTGCGAACCATTGAAGCGATCACGGGAAAAACAACGACGTGGTCGGGCACTGGAAAACCGGGTCTCAGCACGAATCCATTGTTGCTGAATGAGCCCGGGGGATTGTCAGCCGCTGAAGGAACGCTCTACGTTGCCGACACTAACAATCACCGTGTTCTTGCCATCGATATTGCGAGCAAACAGACGACCGTTCTTTCGATACCGGGACTTACGCCGCCAAGTCCTCCAAAGAAGAAAACACAGCCCGATATGTCCAACGCCGTTCCTGTCGAGGTTCAGAAACTGGCTGCAGGCGACAAACTGAAATTCTTAGTAACGTTAATTATTCCCGAAGGACACAAACGCAATGACCTGGCACCGGTCACCTGGGAAGTCTTCACTGAAGAAGAGCAGACTCTCGTTGCGGCCGATGCGATCGGAGTACGTGACGAAGCAACGGTGAATGAACAGAATGTGGCTCAATTTGAGATTCCATTGACAGGGCAACCAAGCGACGCAACGTTGTTCGTCCGCATGAGTTTTGGCTACTGCGGCACTGAAGAAAAGGCTCTTTGCCGTTTGGCCACTGCCTCGTGGAAAATCCCTGTTTCACTGAACACCGACGGCGGAATCAACGAGATTTCGTTAACGTTTGCTCGGCCTCAGTAGGTCAATTTGGATCTGGATGATTTGGCCGTCCGAAATACGACCACTTGTGTTCAATACGAGCTGGGCTATCGGATTCGATGCCGTTCGACAACGTCCCAGTCGACGTCAATACCAAGCCCTGGCGTGGTCGGTAACGTAGTAAAAGCTCCTGCGATCTGAAGTGGTATTTTCGCAATGGAGAATTCGTGGTAACTCGGTCCGAGGCAGTCGCCGGGGATCGATTCAATCTGCACGTTAGATGTTGAAACGACGAAATGCATCATCGCTGCCGCCCCGATGTCCCATTCAAGATTGGATCCTATCGTACACGGAATACCGGCTTGCTCTGCAATCTCCGCCATGCGGCGAGCCTTGGCAATTCCTCCTTGTTTTCCAGGGTAAAGCGTGATGGCATCACAACAGTTGTGGAGGATCAATTCTCGAACCTCGATTTCCTCAAAGCAACTTTCGTCGGCTAAAACTCGGATGCCAAAATCCTGCCGCAATTTCTTAAGCAGCGTATAATCACCGCGTTGCAGTGGTTGTTCGACAAGCTCCACTCGATAGTCCTGAATTCGTTCCAGACAGAATCGAGCCTGTTCATTACTCCATCCGCCATTTGCATCAATCGTCAGATGATTGTCCGGTCCGATGGCCTGACGAACTGCACGAACACGGGCAATATCCAGGTCGGGACCTGTGCCTACTTTCACCTTAATTGTCGTAAACCCAGAAGCAATCCGCTGGGCGGCTCGCTCCGCAGCGACTTCGGGATCATACGCCCCCAAGGAAAAGCGGTTGCGGATTGTCAGCGATCGAACGGCTCCCCCGAGCAATTCAAAAACCGGCTTACCAACAGCTTTGCCAAGCACATCCCAGCAGGCCATTTCGATTGCCGATTTGGCAAACCAGTTGTCGACCGCCGTGAGATCCATGCGGGCGATAAGGGACGAAAGGTCAGAAAGGTCAAACCCCACCAACAGCGGAGCAAACAAATTCTGAATGATCGCCTGCGCACCCCAGACGGTTTCACCGCTCCATCGAGGCGTCACTGTGGCTTCACCCGCGCCAACGAGACCGCTGTCGGTTGTCAGCTTAACGACCACAAACTGAGAGACTTCATGCCTCCCCAACGCTGAGATCATCCGGCATTCCGGTTTCAGCGGAATACGAACCGCAATCGCCTCAAGGGACACAATCTTCATTTGCCGCGGCTTTCGATCTGAAACGGGTCGTCGGGATATAATCTTCGGGATACAATCTGTCGTGTGTTGTGGTGGAGCACTCGGAAATGCACGGGCACTCCAGCATTTTTTCGATGCCGTACACTTGATTCCGCGTCTCAGACTTGCGTCAAACTTTCCCGCGTGGCCACGAATTCTCGTAATTGTGGCCATGCCATTCGTATAAGTCGCATCAGGCGAATGAATCGCGAGATCTGACATCAGCGGAAAACGCGTTCAGTCGTTCGCATCACTTTTCAGTAAAGGGCTGTTCGTGAGAAATCCGGAGCCCATTCTAGTCGTTATCGTCGATACTTCTTTCCAGATCCCGCTATCTTTTGTGTTTAGGAAAGTCTGTCGATGAACGCTCGCGTCTTTCTCCTTGTGCTGGTATCCGCTGTGTTTATGAGTGTCTGGACCGCTGACCAGAACGCCATGACTAAGGCCATCGCAAGGCAAAACGGCCAAAAACATCCCCTTGTGGAGTCCCCTGCGGCACCACCCCAAATTCATTTGGAAGGTCCTGTGTCGCTGGAAAACCCCAGCGTGATAACGGTTGTTCAGGATGCGTGCATAACTCCTGCAGCGGAAGAAGCAGTCGATCATGAGGAAATAACGCCGGCCGTCGCAGAGGAATCCGTTTCAATTGAGACCCAAACAGCACTGGTATTTGTGGCATCGATTCCAATTCTGGCGTCCGTGGAAGATCATGTGCCGACTCCCTGTGTGCCTTCGGACAGTGTGCCGATTCACAGTGTGCCTTCGGACAGTGTGCCTGTTGCAACGAATGAGCACGCGGTAACAACTGTTCCCGATGGCCAAGCAAACGAGCACCTCGAAGCCCACGAAGTGCCTGCGGAATCTGACCACAATGAGCCTGCACTTGATGATCCAAAGCTCACAGAACCAGCAGTAACGTCTGAGGACGAACCGAAGTCCGATGAAACCGTCGCCCCCGAGAAAGAAGCCATTGTCAGTGTTATTCCGGTAGCCGCCTTTGCCGCCTGCATTCCCCTTCCGAAGAACCTCGCTTCCGGAACATGGCAAGTTATGACCCAGTCGGGAGAGTTCTACCGAATTACGATCGAACGATCGTCCTCAAAAACGTCTCACGAGGAAGAGGTATCAGAAGAAAAGCTGGAAGAAGACTTCTGCATCACGACAACACCAGAGGGAGTTCGATGGTGTTTCATTCGCTCTTTTGTAGACAAGCCCGCACCAAGTCGTCGGGCCTCCACGGAGTTCTTTTCTCCCATGCAGCGATAGATTGGCTCTGGTTTTGTCGCTTCGTCGTTGTTTTTACATGAGTCCGCCGCCAGGCAAAAAGGGCCTGCACATCAGCAGAATCGACATGGTTAGAACTGGCAGACCATGTTGCGGCTCGGTTTTAAGCGAATCCATCAAGACCTAAAAATGCCTCCATCATGCTCCGGTAATGTTGGCCTCGAAAAAACAATGGCCGCCACGGAATTCCGGGAAGAACCTTGGTCTTTCCTTGTCTTTGCTGGAGCGAATATTAAAACTTGCGCTGGCACCAACGGTGCATTACGACGTAAGCTACTGAAAAGCCTGATTTGGATGCGCAGTTTCCGGAGATCCTGCGAATTCGGTCGCTGGCAGTAAGTCACGTTCACCATGTCGATTTTCGTAACAAAGTCAGCCGCACCGCATCCACATTATTGTGTGGGATTGACCACGTGCCGCTTTGCGGTGTGTGCTTTTGCCTTTGCGGCTTTTTTGTGCAGCGCGGCACCAGTCTCGGCGAGTTGCGGCCATTACTTGTTTCGAAATGGCATACCGGTGGCTCAACAAAGCTCATCTTTGAGCTACGAGAGTTTTTCAGAGATTCAGGAGGAGCCTGCAGGACAAGTTCCGCGCAGCGTTCCATCCCGCCGCTGTCACGGGCCAAATTGTTCGGCTAATCCAAGTTCCATTCCGGGGGCAACTTCGAATCTCGTTCGAGAGTTAGATCAGCAAGCCATCCTGGATCTGTTCACGCACACTCCGTTGATTCGGGACCCTGTACAAATCCCTGAATCCGAACACGGCAACGTCTTTGTGCCGTCATCGATTTTCCGTCCGCCCGATGCCTGAAGTCGCTTCTTCGTCCGTCCATGACTTACAGACGCTGTAAGACACGCCAACACTGTGTGGTCTTGATCAGTGCTCTTGATCAGTGCTCTTGATCAGTGGTCTTGATCAATGGTCTGGTCGGCGACCTCGAAGTGCAGCGACTAGGCTTATTTTCGGACTTGGAAACCTCTCTGGCTGCCAGCAGTCACGAGAGCTCTGCAGTTGGACAGAGCAAAGCAAAAAAGCATCGGGATTTCTGCCTTTCATCCTCGAACCTCTACGCTTCAGGTTCCACGCTGGACGAAAGCTGAATCGCTGATTGTCTCTGAACTTCGAGTATTCCCGACTGGTACAGTCATAATTTGTCATCTTTATTTTTTCCCCAAAGGAACATTGATATGAACTCGCTACGTCACAGATCGAGAGGCTTCACGCTGATCGAGTTATTGGTTGTCATCGCGATTATCGCCATTCTGATTGCACTGCTGTTACCGGCTGTGCAGCAAGCCCGCGAGGCCGCTCGCCGCACTCAGTGCAAGAACAACATGAAGCAGATCGGACTGGCTCTGCACAATTATCATGACACCCACAAAGTCTACCCATTTGGCAAAGGGGCCAGTTATGCCGGAGCACCGGTGTACGCTCGTTGGTCACAGCATGCGATGATTCTTCCGTACCTTGAGCAGGCGAATCTCTACCAATCAATCAATTTCAGCGCTCCGCCAGAAACGCCTGGGATGGGTGGCGTCATCAGTTTCATGCCAGCCTATGTCAGTCCCACCGGGATCAACAGTGTTGCAAGCCGCGCTGTCGTTCCGGGATTCTTCTGTCCGTCCGATCTGGGCGTGTCAGATCCGTGGCAGGGGCAGAACAATTATGCAGCAAACCAGGGAGGCTGGTTATGCGATCGCAGCGACAATCCCGGGATCGCCAGCGACAATTCGCCAGCGGAAACGCAGACGGGTGTCTTCTATTACCTCAGCCATTGTAGTGCTCGCGACATCACCGATGGCATGTCCAATACGGCCTTCTTCAGCGAACGCATTCGCGGGCAGGGACGTCCGGATCCAAAATCGGATTTGTTTGTGATGTCTCACCAGACATCACTGGATGCAAGTTTCCAGGCCTGCAAAGCTTTGAATCCACTGACGGCAACTCCACTCAGCAGCAAGTGGGGATACAGTTGGGTGATGGGAGAAAACTGCTGTACTCAGTACAACCATGTTGCGACTCCAAATACGATCTCCTGCGCTGGCACGGGTTTCCCGGGTTCGATGACAAATATGGCGATGCAGGTTTCCGCCAGCAGTCGCCACACGGGTGGAGTTCAGGTCATGATGGGCGATGCCTCCATCCATTTTTGCAGTGAGAATGTTGATCTCGGAGTATGGCGTGCCATTGGAACTCGCGGCAGCGGCGAAGTCGTGCAGTTGCCGTTCTAAGATTGCCTCGCAGCAGAAGTTTCAGTTGAGAAGGCTGGGCCTGTCGGACGGATCTCCAGATCCGTCCCGTTGTCATTGCTCATAAGGGCGAGTCTGGAGGCTGTCCTGCAACGAGTAATTTACAGGATGAATCCGCACACAGTTCGACTCCTCTTCAGTCTGTTGCTCGTCGCGACCGGTTGCGAACACCAGCGTTCGGAATCCGAGTTCATTCCGGCAAATGATGAATGCAGAGTCGCTCTGACTGCGGCGTTGGATGCGTGGAAGGCAGGCCAGCCTGCGGGGCCGGTTGCGGGAACGGTTCCATTGATTCATGTGACGGATTCCAGTCGAATCTCGGGACAGACATTGAAGTCATGGGAGATTCTTGGCGAAGTTCCCGGCAACGCGCAGCGATGTTATGCGGTTCGCCTGGTTCTGGAGAATCCGATCGAAGAAAGGCGGGAGCGGTTCGTTCTTGTTGGAATCGATCCAATGTGGATCTTTCGACACGAAGACTACGACCTGCTGCGGCATTGGGAACATCAGATGCCTAAGGAATCAGGACCAGATGCTGTCAGCAAGGACAGCGAGCCGTCCTTGCCAGCAGACAAGAAGTCGGAGTCCAAATCCCCATGAACACCGACGAAACCGAAACAAGTTCCACCAGTGCAGACGGGCTGAAATCCGCAGCGGAGAAAAAAAAGACTTGGCTCTCCCACGCGCTGTGGTGGATGAAAGTCGCTCAAGTGCGGTTTCGGTTTGTGCTGATCATTGTGGCTGCTGGGCTTGTGGTGACTCAGTGGGCGGCGATTCGAAATTCTTGGGATCGATTTGTTCTGCGTCCAATAGGTCTAAACGCTGCGGCTGAAATTTCTACCGGGCATGAGTACTTTTGTCCGATGGATCCTGGCGTACTTTCCGCATGGCCAGCGATTTGTCCGATCTGCAACATGGACCTCGTGCCTCGGCGAAAAACCGACGCACAGATACTGCCAGCCGGAGTCGTGTCTAGGATGCAGTTGAGTCCTTATCGAATTCAGCTCGTGGGACTTCGGACGTCGAAGGTGGAATTACGGCCATTGCCTGCAATCGATGTAAGTCACGATGGCGCAGGTGAACCAGCAGCGACGTCGGTGCTCTGCATCCCCGCGACGGCTGTCGTGGATCGAGGGAACGAACGCCTTGTTTATGTCGAATCGATGCCCGGTATGTTCGATGGCGTTGCCGTGAAACTGGGACCGCGATCCGGGCCGTTTTATCCAGTTGTCAGCGGACTCGAAGCCGGTCAGCAAGTGGTCACGTCCGGTGCTTTTCTGATTGACGCGGAAGCCCGCTTGAATCCCGGTCTCGCCACCGGTTACTTCGGTGCGAGTCAACCGGCATTGAGCGCGGCGACGTCGACGGCACCGCTGGTCCCGATTCGATCGAAGGCCAGCACCGTCGCGGAATTATCGGCGCAAGATCAGCAGTTGGCTGATCTGCAAGAGACTTGCCCGGTGACCGATCTCCCGCTCGACTCCATGGGCGGCGCTATTCCGGTGATGGTAGGGGATCGAAAAGTCTTTATCTGCTGCGCGGGGTGTCAAAAGAAACTGCTGCAGGATCCCGACAAATATCTGACAAAGCTTGCGCAGTCACCTGACCATCAGTCACCCGACCAACAGTCACCCGACCATAAGGGTCCGTGACATGATTGAAAGCCTGATTCGCTTCTCTGTCGAACGACGAATGTCGGTCATCCTGCTGACAGCTGTGCTGGCCGTTCTGGGGTGCGCAGCAATGTTCCGCACACCAATGGACGCCGTACCGGATCTGTCAGAAAATCAGGTCCTCGTGTTTACCGCGTGGCAGGGACACGGTCCGCTGGAGATTGAAGAACGAATCACGCGGCCTGTCTCCCGACAGCTTCAGGGAATCGATGGCGTTCGAGTCGTCCGTGGCTCCAGCGATATGGGCTATTCGTTACTCCACGTGATCTTTGAAGATCGGGTCGCATTTGCCGATGGCCGACGTCTGATTCAGGACAAACTCAGCGCGATGCAGGAACTCCTGCCGGAAGGGGTTCAGCCATCGCTTGCATCGGAAGGGATCGCGACCGGTCAGATTTACTGGTACACGGTGGAAGGACGCGGCCGGGATCTTTCAGACCTGC
>JANPHT010000003.1:0-1514 GCA_031424595.1 Planctomycetota bacterium | reverse complement strand
AAAGTAGTCGGCTGGTTTCAGGGACGAATGGAATACGGGCCGCGAGCTTTAGGAGCCCGCAGCATTATCGGGGATGCTCGTTCGCCAAAAATGCAGTCGGTGATGAATCTTAAGATAAAGTACCGGGAAAGCTTTCGGCCCTTTGCGCCCATCGTCATGCGGGAGAAAGCATCGGAGTGGTTTGAAATCGATCCCCAGCACGAAAGCCCCTACATGCTGATCGTAGCGCCGGTCGTTCAGGCAAAGCGAACCAGTTTGACCGAAGAGCAGAAGTTAACTCTTCAACAATCGGCAGACTTGTGTGAGCGAGTCAACATTCCTCGCAGCGAAGTCCCCTCGATTACCCATGTGGATTATTCCGCTCGACTGCAAACTGTGGACAATATTCGAAATCCCCGGCTACACGCATTGTTGAATCGTCATTTGGACACGACAGGGTGTCCTGTGTTGGTGAATACCAGTTTTAATGTTCGCGGTGAGCCCATTGTCTGTACGCCCGCCGATGCATTCCGATGTTTTCTTGCCACAGAAATGGACGTGCTGGTTTTAGAAAACTGCATTCTGCTGAAAACGGAAAACCAATCGGACCAGGCACCAGAAGAACGAGAAAAATATTTCGCGCAGTTTGGGCTCGACTAGGAATAAGAGGCAAGTCATCAGAGGCTAGAAGCAAGAGCAGAGCAGGGTAATGGCATTTGAGGATCTGGAAGTTTGGAAGCGGTCCGCACGATTATCGGTAACTTTGTACCAACAGACGAAAGAACTGCGTGAATTTGGATTTCGAGACCAATTGACTCGTAGCGGTTTGTCTGTCCCTTCAAATATCGCGGAGGGGTTTGAACGCGACAGCGATGCCGAGATTGCTCGATTCCTGACAATCGCAAAAGGTTCTGCTGGTGAATTGCGAACACAAATTCTCATCGGCATCGAAGCGGGATTCCTCGATCGACAAGACGGCTTGAAATGGGCGGATGAAGCACGGCAACTGGGACGGATGCTGGCAGCGTTGATCACTCGACATCGAATCAAATAGTGTTTTCTATCCTCTAGCTTCTCGTCTCTAGCCGCTTAATCCCATGCAATTCACCGATATCCCCAGAAACCCAGACAGCCGGACGCTGCGACAGTTCGCCGGGCTTTGGATTGTGTTCTTTGGCGTATTTGCTCTGTCTCAGTATTTCCGCAGCGGAAATACGGCCACTGCCGCCGTTTTGGCAACGATTGCTCTAGGACTGGGTCTTCCCGGCATCTTCTATCCCGGCCTTCTGCGACCTGTTTTCGTGGGCTGGCTGATCCTTGTTTTTCCCGTGGGCTGGCTTGTTTCGCATTTGATCCTCTTCCTGGTGTTCTGGGGAGTCTTTCTTCCGGTCGGCGTGCTGTTGAGAATTGCGGGGCATGATCCACTGCGCTTGAAGAAACCAGAAGGTGACACTTACTGGGAAAGAAAGACTCAGGAAACAAATCTGAGACGGTACTTGAAGCAGTTCTAGCCATCGTTCCAGTTACTCGTATTC
>JANPHT010000002.1:0-4912 GCA_031424595.1 Planctomycetota bacterium | reverse complement strand
TCGGGGCGTTTGGATGCGAGGTACTCATGTTCCGGCTGTTCGTCATACGGGCGGCGCAGCACCTCCAGCAGTTCGGCGATCGTGGAATAATCTCCTTCCGCCGCTTTGTCGATGGCAATCTGTGCCAGATAATTTCGCAATACGTATTTGGGATTCACCGAGTTCATCAGGGTACGGCGAACATCGTCCGAGATTCCTGATTGATGGACCTGCGCCCGGTAGCGATGAATCCATTGCATAAGTCGGGAGCGGTAGTGGGCAGTCAGTTGTTCCGGCTTATACCACGCATCCATCAACGCCGTGACAAACGCATCTTCTGAGGTCTGCTCGGACGAGTTGACTCCACCGTCGAATTGCAGTGTGGCCAGGCGACGATAGAGAATGGTCATGTCAGTTTCAATCTCCTGCATCAGGTCCAGCAGGTCATTGGCCAGTGCAGCGTCGTCATGAATCTGGCTGCTGGTGAGTCCCAGTTTAGAAGCCAGCATGGCCTGACAGCCATTGTTGAATCGTGTGGAATAAAGATCGATTCCTTTCTGAAGTGGCCCAACGGAATCAAAGACTGGAGCCAGAGCATTAGCCAGTTGTACGAGATTCCACAGGGCAATTTGAGGCTGTTTACCAAAGCAATAGCGGCGTCCTGCCGCGTCAGTCGTATTGGGTGTCCAGTTGGGGTCATAGTTCTCCAGCCATCCGTAGGGACCGTAGTCGATCGTCAGGCCGAGGATCGACATGTTGTCGGTGTTCATCACGCCGTGAACAAAGCCGACTCGCATCCAATGGACGATCATGTCGGCCGTTCGACCGCAAACCTCGGCGAACCATTCTTCATAGATTTCCGATGATGGACTGCCAAGCTGAGGGAAGTCCGTACGAATCGTATAATCAATCAGCCTCTGCAGAGTCTCATTGTCTCTTCTGGCAGCAAGGATTTCGAAGTTTCCGAATCGAGTGAACGACGGTGCCACGCGACAAACAATTGCTCCAGGTTCCTGCTGCGGGTTGCCGTCATAAAACATGTCTCGAACAACCTGCTCGCCTGTCAGTACAAGACTCAGCGCGCGAGTGGTGGGGACTCCCAGATGGAACATTGCCTCGCTGCAAAGAAATTCGCGAACCGAAGATCTAAGCACTGCAAGTCCATCGGCTGTTCGTGAGTAAGGAGTGGGCCCTGCCCCCTTCAGTTGCAGCATCCAGCGGAGGCCTGAATGGCTTACGACCTCACCCAGATTGATCGCTCGGCCGTCACCAAGCTGACCCGCCCAGTTGCCGAATTGGTGGCCTCCGTAGCACATGGCAAACGGCTCCATGCCTTCCAATTGACGGTTGCCAGAGAAGACTTCTGCGAACTCTGCGGAATCGAACGGATCGCCTTCGATGTCGAGCAACTGGCCGACATCTCTGGAAAAGCCGATCAGCTTTGGATTCCTGACCCGGGTTGGAAGTACACTAGAATAGCAGGCTCCCCGAACCTGTCGTCGAGAATTCTGTCCCTCGGGGTCTGCAGGAAGGCTGCGCGTAAACTGGTTATCAAATTGCAGTTGACTGAGCCCGGAAAATGTCATTTTTATTGCCAGAATTGCACGTAAGTCGGAATTGCTTCGGCGGCATTGTAGTTCATTGCAAAAAAGAATTCTCGCGTGGCATTTCACTCTGCCAGGTTTGATGAACAATTGCTGCACTGTCCCGCCAGGAAAAGTCACTGAATAAGGCAGCAGGCAAAGAAAAATCCCCGAGGGTATTCGGGGATTCAGGCGAGATTGAGTTACTTGCTGCGATGCTGTCGCTTTCGTTCGCTTTCGGTCAGCATTACCTTTCGAAGTCGGATGACTTGTGGAGTGACTTCCACATATTCATCCCATTCGATGTATTCCAGAGCAAGCTCCAGAGTGAGCTCGCGCGGCGGACGCAGGAGCATGGCGTCTTCGGCGCCAGCTGAGCGAATATTGGTAAGTTTCTTTTCGCGAATTGGATTCACAACCATGTCATTATCGCGGGCGTTTTCTCCGATGATCATGCCGTCATAGACGTCTTCGCCTGGTCGAACAAACAGGTCTGCACGTTCCTGAAGCTTCCACAGTGCGTAGGCAATTGCTTTGCCGTTATCCTGGGACACCAGAACACCGTTCTGCCGGTGCGGAATGTCACCTTCGATAGGTCGGTAGTCTTCAAAACGATGATGCATGATAGCTTCGCCGCGAGTTGCATTCAGCATTTTTGTACGCATGCCGATCAGGCCACGTGCGGGAATGCTGAATTCAACGTGAGTCATGCCGGTTGAAGTGGTCGTCATGACTTTTGCTTGTCCGCGGCGACTACCTACCAGTTCCATCACGGGGCCAAGGTCGGCACTTGGTACGTCAACTTCCAATAGCTCGTACGGTTCGCACTTTCTGCCGTTGATTTCGCGGGTGATGACTTCTGGTTTGCCGACTGACAGTTCGTAACCTTCGCGACGCATCGTTTCGATCAGAACTGCCAGATGCAGAACACCGCGGCCGGAGACTTTGAAGGATTCCTTGTCTTCCGTTTCTTCAACTCGCAAGGCAACGTTGGATTGCAGTTCACGGTAGAGTCGATCTCGCAAATTTCGACTGGTGACGTACTTACCGTGCTGACCAGCCAATGGAGAACTGTTGATCGTAAACTTCATCGACAGTGTTGGTTCGTCGACGGCAATGCGTTCCAGGGCGACTGGGTTCAGCGGGTCGGCAATTGTGTCGCCGATTTCGGGGTCGGGCAATCCTGTCACGGCCACAATATCGCCAGCCTGAGCTTCGTCGGAGTCCGATCGACCGAGGTTATCGAACAATTGGACTTTATCAATCCTGGCCAGAGTCTTGGATCCGTCAGCTCGCATCATCGCGATCTGTTGGCCGGACCTGATCCGGCCAGCCGCGATGCGGCCTGTGGCAATACGACCGACGTAACGTGACCATTCCAGCGACGTAACCATCAACTGCAGCGGGTCATCAGGCCGAACAACCGGGCCAGGGATTCGTTCCAGCACCATCTCCAGCAGCGGACGAACGTCCCCGCCTTTGTTTGCCGGATCATGCGTCGCGTAGCCTTCGCGAGCACTCGAATAAATGTAAGGAAAGTCCAGAGTCTTGTCGTCAGCACCCAACTCAACAAGCAGATCGAAAGTCTGAGAAAGGACTTCATCGGGGCGGCAGTCCTGACGGTCGATCTTGTTGATCACGACCATCAAAGAAAGCCCGCTCTCCAGAGCTTTTTGGAGAACGAAGCGAGTTTGTGGGCGAGGCCCTTCGAAAGCGTCCACAACCAGCAGTGCTCCGTCTGCCATCTTGAGCACGCGTTCGACTTCGCCACCGAAGTCAGCGTGGCCGGGAGTGTCGATGATATTGATTCGGACACCATTCCACATCATGGCAATGTTTTTTGCCAGAATGGTGATGCCGCGTTCTCGCTCCAGATCGTTGGAGTCCAGAATGCAAGTGCCCATCTGCTGATTTTCGCGGAACATTCCGCTCTGTTTGATCAGGCAATCTACCAGGGAAGTTTTTCCATGGTCAACGTGGGCAATAATGGCAATATTTCGAACGTCAGTTCGGCGTAGAACGCCATTGCTGTCTAATACGGCTGGAAAGTCAACGACAGGCATGAAGTGTAACCCTGGGAAAACGACCGTCACTAGCAGCGATCACCGCGGAGGGCGTCGAGCATCGACACCACCAGATTCCGCGAAAAAGACGGCCGAAAAGCTCGTGAATCCTATCGACTCGCAGAGGAAGAACGAAGGCGACATTTTCAAATTCAATGTAAATTCTTCGTTAACGGACTGCACACGGGAACAATTTTCGTAAAATATGTGCGTGGCAGGCAATTTTAAGAACTGAACACTTGTGGTTATCAATCGGAGTTGAGCCAATGCGAAGCAAAGCCACGTTTGTTGATGTACCTGAACAGTTTCTATTGCGGGACAAGGTAAAATCGAGTTTCGTGAGGCATTTTTGAAGTCCGTTAAAAAAGCTGGATATGGTAAGTCGTGTATCCGTTTCCAGAAACTCGAAGATGTTGCACTTGACCTGATTGCTCAGGTCATTCGGCAGTCCCGTCCAAAATCGTTCAATGTACGCTATCAGTCCGCGCCTGCTGAAAATGAAGCGAAGAAGGCTTCCCAAACGGCAGCAAGAAAAGCGGCTGTAAAGATAAAGCAAGTAGTTGCACCTGTCCGACGTCCGGCGGTTTTTGTATGACTGAACAAAGGGAAGCAATCAGCGTTGTTTGACGGACATGCACACATTCCGACCTGAGACACGTCGGACTACAGTCATACTCTCATGAACAGGATTGATGCGATGAATCCAGCAGACCCCGGTTCTTCACGACGTCATTTTCTGGCTTCGGCCGCTGCAGCCTCGGCCGCCGCTTCCAGCCTGAATTCTTCACAGGCCACACCCCGAACATCAGGTGTTGACAAAGTTATCGTCGGCGTTATGGGCGTGAACCGAGGATCTGCGCTCGCACAAATCTTCACTTCGCTGCCCGATGTGGAAGTTCGCTTTGTTTGCGACGTCGATAGCAAACGGCTCGAAGACTTTCGCGAGACGCTCTCTAAGAAGGTCGATTATGAAGTCAAGGGTGTTATCGACTTCCGCAGGATCCTTGACGATCCGGACGTAGACGTTCTTGTTTGTGCAGCGCCAAATCACTGGCATGCACCGGCCAGTATTCTCGCCTGTTCTTCGGGCAAGCATGTGTATGTCGAAAAGCCATGCAGCCACAATCCTCGCGAGGGCGAACTGCTGATTGAGGCCGCTCGCAAGAACAAGCGATGTGTTCAGATGGGCAATCAACGACGAAGCGGCGACAAGATTACCGAGGGGATGAAGCTGTTGCATGAAGGTCGCATCGGGCGAGTTTACTACAGTCGGAGTTGGTATGCGGC
>JANPHT010000001.1:0-6421 GCA_031424595.1 Planctomycetota bacterium | reverse complement strand
TGTTCGACAGCAGCAGTCCCCGAATGAGCGAGGACAGAATTTACAAACTCATCGGTGGGTACGTTGTGAAACTTGCTGATGAATCGCGTAATATCGTCGAACGAAACGCCGTCGTCATTCCGTTCATCGGCCGCGTAAATCTCAACACGATTGCAGGTGGAAAGGACGACTATTTCTGAGTCGGGATGTGTCTGCCGCCATTGAGAGTAAGCGCTGTTCAACAGCTCAGCGCTGGAGAACGCAAGTTTCTCCCTTAATTGAACTCCGGCTTTGTGATGATTGCAGCTGACGACAAGCACATTCATTGATGTGGCTCCTGTGAACCATTCATTGAACTGGCTTCGTCAGGAGATCCGCCTGCACGCGCTTCGGTTTGTGGCTGGAATGAGGCTGTCTTACGAGGCCGACCGTGGAATGTGTCCAGAGTTCCGGAGCCTGCCAGAAACATCAGCCCCAGAATCGTAACGAGAAGAAATCCCCCGCTGAGCAATGATAGCTGAGCAACAGATTTTCCCGTTTGATTTGAACTGCTGAGAAGTCGGATCAAAAGGATGACCATCCCGAACCAGACAGCGATCGTCGCGAGGATCGTCGGGTCCGTCCACGGGATAGAGTTAGCAAGATCCAGGCTACCAGACAGTGAGATCAGCAGAAATCCGCTCAACAATCCAATGGTCAGACATGGTACAGAGAACACCACCATCCACCGATTCCAGGCCGTCAGGTTTTCCAGGTTGGGGAGCGCCAGTTTTTGCAGCCATGCCGACCGACTACGAAGTCGCTGATGGTGCAGCAGATACATCAGCCCTGAAATCAAGGCTCCAACCACCGCACCGATTCCAAGAACCAGCGAAGCCGCGTGGAACATCCCCCAGCGACGCATCGCAATCTCACGAAGATTTCCGCTGGCCTGATCGCTGACAAACACGGAAACCGTCACCAGCAGAAGGACTGCCGGCAGCATGAAGAGTCCCTGAGCCCGTTGCCGATGAGAAATCAGAAGGATAAGATACAAAAGTCCACCAAGCCACGCGAGAACCAGGAGCCAATCCTGTTGGCTGGTCAGCAGCGGAGGCAACCCGGTTTTCTGGCTGCGGGCGAGCAAAAACGCTGTGTGGGCAACGAAACCGGCTGAGGTAAAACCCAAAAGAGCCACCCGCGCGGGAGTGCTCTGACCTCGGAAAACCTGAAAAATCTCGCATCCGAGCGAAACCAGGTAACTCAGCAGGAAGCAATAGATATGAACCTGAGCGAGCAGTTCCAAGTCTCGATTTCCATTTGTATAGTCAGGAAAATGTATAGTCAGGAAAAATGCGACGCGATCAATTCCATGGGCAAAAGATCGACCAAAAGAACTTCCGCAGCGACCAGCAAGGTCCGACAACGTTAGCGATCGTCGGTAGTATATCAGTTTTTCTGGTTAGTTTTCCTGTTTCAAATGCCGGAAGAGCTACGGTGCGAGGGAATTTTGCAAGTACGGTTTTGGGGCGTTGGTGGGAAATGATCGAGAAATGATCAGTTCAATCGTATTTTGAGCCACTGAACGGATTCTGAACACCTGAGCATTGATGCCACTACGACTAGAAAGACCGGGTCGGTTGCCGAAATTGCAAGGATTTCAGTTCCAACGGACTCGATCTGTTGGTTTTCTACACAGTTGTGCGTCCGATAGCTGTGGATACAAGATCTCAGGTGAAATTAATCGGTTCCCCGTTTCAAGGTTGTCGGCACTCCCAACTGAACAGCGCTGGAAGTAAGAGGTTGATTTGATGAAGACTACAGGGCAATTTCTGCACAACATCTCTTCACTTTTCCTGGCTTCAGGTTCTCGTCGAAAGCGACAGACGAATCGGCAGGAAAAATGGTCAGTGTCGGAGAGTCTGGAGCAGCGTCAGTTGTTGACAGTGCCCGCATTATCCAGTGACCCCAATGGTCAGATGGCGATTTTCCTCGATTTTGGCGGCGAATCCTACTTCAACCAATCCGTGTACGTAACACCGACTCGGTTTCTGGATCGTATGACGCCAATTCCAGCGTTTTCTTTGGACTCCACGCCTGGGCCCGATTCTCCGGCTGAAGAGCGGATGATCGAGGAAATCTATTTCCGTGTCGCGGAAGACTTCCGCCCTTTTAATGTGAACGTGACCACTGTGGCGCCTGCAGCAGGTGTGCCGCAAATCCATGTCTCCATCGGCGGTACAGGCGCCGTGCAATATCAAACAGTAACGACCATTGTCGATCCCACGACCGGGGCCATCACAACAGTTGTGAGTGCACCACTGAATTATCTATTCACATCTCCCGTTTACGCAGACCTGGGAGCCTACTCAAACAGGCCAGCGAATCCCGTCTTTGTCTTTCCGTTGCAACTCAGCACCGTTGATCAGAACGGCTTACAGATCGCTCGGCTGGTCTCGAGGGGAGTGGGCACACAACTGGGACTTCAGAATCTGCGATCGACAGGTACAGCGGCTTCCGGTCCGATCATGGGTGCTCCAGATCAGAATCCAGTTAGAGATACGTGGACGGTCACTGCTGCTCAACCGGCTCAGGATGACATTAATGTCATGGTGGGCGGTGGAGCTTTTGTAAATCCGGGTTTCCGACTGCGAGCCGATGACGTTGGAAACAATGTTCTCAACGCAGCCCCGGCCCTTGATGTGCTGGTCTCACGTTCGACGGTCAATACAGTGAATTTGGGTAAAGGAATAATCAATGCCAACGCCAGTCGTGCCAATGTCGACCGTGACTTCTTTGCTGCCGTGTTAAATCTGTCTGGAACGACAGGAACGGCAGAACTAACGATTGATGTAAAAGGACTGAATCTTGGCACTCACGCTTTCCTTGACAAATCAGTAGACGCGAAGCTGAATCCGGGGTCGAATCTGAATGCTGTCGTTCGGTTATATAACAGTAACGGAACGCTGCTTGGAGGGGCAAATCCCGCGCTGAGCAACGATGCTCAAATCGTTTACGAAATCCCTGCGAGTTCGATTCCCAGCAATCGAATCCTTACGTATTTCGTTGAAATCACCACGACCCCGGAAGTCGGTTCACTTGGCGAATATACTCTCACAGGGTCTCTTCAGGAAGTGCTTGGCGCTCCAGTCGTTCTGGCTCCGACGGGGACGATTTCGACGGTGATTCCTTCGTTCGGATGGACGGCGTCGCTGAAGGCAACCGGCTATGTTCTGGAGGTTTCAAACGCGACAACCGGTGCGGTAATCTTCACCAAAACAACAACCGGAATTACCTACACAGTCAATCCGGAAGATATCAACGTCCAGCCGCGTCCGATCAACTCCCTGCCTGAAGGAACATACAGGACTCGCGTGAAGGCGATCCGAGGGACGGGCGGATTGAATAATGAGTCGGTCTTTAGTCCATACTTCGACTTCAAGATTGACGTCCCACTGCCGTCCAAACCGATCATCATTCGCCCGAAGGCGGAGACGGGAGATTCCTTCCCGGTCTTTGAATGGTCTAAGGGCGCCAACGACAGGAGCTACAGTCTGCTCGTCACCATAAAGGGAACGTCAACACGAGTCATCAATCGGACGGCCTTTGTCGGGAACACCTATACGCATTTTTCTCCACTAGTTGATGGCGCGTATTCATTCACGGTGCGGGCTTTCAACGCGGTGAATGAAGCAGGGGCCATCAGCGAAATTGTTGATTTTACTGTCAAGTCTCCCTTGCCTGTGGCTCCAAAGTTGTCGGCTCCCGCTGTCGTCACCACAAGTACTCAGCCCCGATTCATCTGGAACGCCGTTCTGGGAGCGGCTCGGTATGAACTGAAGGTGGACAATCTTTCGACCGGTGTTGGCAACTACATTCGTGAAGCCAATCTGACACGAACAAAGACCTTCTTTGATCCTCCCTACATGACTCAGGGCAATTACGCTGCTTACATCCGAGCCATCAATGGAAACGGTGTGGTCAGTCCGTGGAGTGCCAAATACTCGTTTACGGTCAATATTCTGCCACCCGATGCTCCTGTTCTGAGTGGTCCGCGGGGGGCGAACGACAGTTCAACGATCACGATTACGAATCCAACATTTACCTGGACGAAGCCTGCTCGTGCCGTGAAATACGAACTGCTCGTTAACAACTTAACGACCCAGACGGCAGGCGTGATCCGGAAAACAGGTCTTACTGCGAATACCTTTACGTCGCTTGAAAACATGCCTCAGGGCAATTATCGGGCATGGGTTCGCGGCTTTAATGCTGCGGGTGAAGTTGGCGACTGGAGCGCGCCACTGGACTTCTCAATCGACGAGCCAACGCCAGTTGTGCCGACGATAACCGGTCCTGTTCTCAATACTCTGGGATATGTTGAAAACGCGAATCCAACGTTTACGTGGAAATCCACACCGTCCGCTCCTTTCTATGACTTTACGCTGTACAACGTGACGCTGCAAAAGACGGAAATTCTGGTCTTCAAGCTCACAACGGCAGAGTACAGGATTCCGGAGTTAAAACGACTGGGTGAGTTCACCTACAGAGCTCAGGTCCGCGCCGTCAATATCTCGGGTGATCGCAGCGACTGGAGTGCTTCGTATCAAATTCGAGTCAACGTTCCGGATCCAACCACTCCTATTGCAATTGGCCCCGGCGATACGACAACGGATCGCACGCCGCTGTTCTCGTGGACACATACGGCGTCTTCTTTCAAGTACGAACTCCTGATCAGGGACCTCGTTCGTGGTGAGTCGATTACGCTGCAGGTGACGTCATTCCAGTTGTCCCCTGGTGGCGCAACGGCGTCGTATACTCTGCCGGACAGCAAGGCTCTGGAACTTGGCACCTATCGATTCTGGGTGAGAGCCTTTAACTCGCAGGGTCAGGCCAGCAGCTGGAGCACTTCCAAAACTTTTGTGATCTCTGTGCAACTGGATCCCAGCCTTATTGATCAGGATCAGCAGCCTGTCGGGAATGATCTCCTGATCGCGGCATTCGATTCGCCAAAGAAACCAGAGCCTGTAAAAGTTGTAACCGAAAGCGATTCTGAGTCCGAGCCGGAAACGACTGTCCCACCCGCGTTTTACTACGCGGCGGTCGTAGAAACGTCCCTTGTCACCTCGTCCTCTGATTCGAGTGACGAGGCGACTCTGATTGACGCAGTGATGCGAAGGATGGCAGATCCTTCGGCAGAGATGGATCTGTTGGATTCTCTTTCGTAATTTGTAAAGCTCGAGGTTAATGAACCCGCCGAGTCATAAAAAAGGCCGCAGGTTTAAATCCTGCGGCCTTTTCGTTTGAATGGAAGACTGTCAGACGATTCTTTCCGACGGCTGCCCCTCAATTATTCCGAGAGCCATGGGAGGAACAGGGCAATCTATGGCGAACGAACAAATCAGTATGGCAATTCTCGAATGTACATATTCCGGAAAAACAGCTTGCTACCGTGATGCTGCAGTTCGATTTGGTCGGCCCGAACGAGCGGAATCAGCCCACTTTGATCCCAATAGTTTTCCAGTGCTACTCTATCCACGATCAGCTTATCATTCAGCCAGATCGTAACTTTGTTTCCGACCATGCGGATCAGGAACGTGTTCCATTCGCCGGGTTTCTTGTCTGCCAGAGACGTCGGCGCATTTCGCCATCGACGATTATTCCACAAGCCACCCGAGCCAAGATTGCGTCCGTTGGTGTACTGCGCCACCCATTCTTCCGGATTGGCGGGATCAGGCTGACCGGGCTTGACGCGGGGATCCCAAGGGTCCCAGATCTGTATCTGTGGAGTTCCTCGCAGGTAAATCCCGGAGTCAGCGCCGGGTGGGATCTTCCAGTCGACGTAAAACTCGAAGTCGCCATAGTCTTTTGAACTGCAGAGACTCTGACCCTTTCCGTCGTAAGTCAAAATGCCGTCGGCGACGCTCCAGTGTTCCCTCATTACGGTATCGGCCTTCTCCTGTGCCACCTTCAGAGCGTCAACATTTAAGGCTCTGCGTTGATTGGCGTTTTCGTGGGCCAACCCTTTCCACCCGGACAGATCGATGCCGTTAAAAAACGCCTGGAATCCTGCCGGAGGAGTGTTGTCCCCTGACGTCTGTGGTCGAGTTGGCGACGGAGAATAATCGGCCAGTTTCAGGTGACGAAACTCAACCCGATCGTCGTGTCCGGCAAGAACAATATGTCCCTGCTTGTTTTTTTCTCCGGGATGGGGTGACCCGTCCACAGGAGTAATGTCATCGAGAAAAGCATCGACAACGACGGCTCCGTTCAAAATGATCAGAATATGATCATCGATGACGACAATTGTTTGCTTGTTCCATTCGCCAACAGGTTTCAGGTACCCGACGCGTGCTGGATAAATGCCATAGATCGAACCATGATACTGCCACGGCTTCAGCCAGGTAAGTTTCTGTTTCTTACCGTCCGCCATAACAGCGTCGCCGTTGTAGACCTTGCCGTCATG